>NZ_BAAGSO010000118.1:296165-302657 GCF_054782395.1 Streptomyces daliensis
AGATCAGGCGGAGTACAAGCGGCTGACGGGGAAGGACTCCAACTATCCGCTGCTGAACCGCTCCATCCAGGGCCTCGCGGCGCCGGGCTCCATCTTCAAGGTGATCTCGACGGCGGCGGCGGTGAAGGCCGGTTACGACTTCGACGGCAGCTACAACTGCGGTGCTTCGTACAACGTGGGCGGCCAGACCTTCAAGAACTTCGAGTCCAAGGGCTACGGTCCGATCAGTCTCGGGCGGGCGCTGGAGGTCTCCTGCGACACCGTCTTCTACGACCTCGCCTACAAGCAGTGGCTACAGGACGGCGGGAACAAGCCGAAGAAGGACGCGAACGACTGGTTCTACAAGACGGCCCACGACTTCGGTCTGGGCAAGGAGACCGGTATCGACCTCCCCAACGAGGTCACAGGACGCGTCCCGGACCGTAAGTGGAAGAAGGACTACTGGGAGGCGAACAAGGACGCGTGGTGCGAGCAGGGCGAGAACGCCACGTCGTACGCGGAGAGGATCGCCAAGGAGAACTGCGTCTCGGGGATGAAGATGCGGGCCGGTGACAGCGTCAACTACTCCATCGGCCAGGGCGACACCCTCGTCACGCCGATCCAGATGGCGACGATCTACGCGGGCATCGCCAACGGCGGCACGCTCTACGATCCGACGATCGGCAAGGCCATCGTCAGCGCTGACGGCAAGAAGACCGAGGAGATCGAGCCCAAGTCCCACGGCAAGCTGCCCGTCAGCAAGGCCACGCTCAAGCAGATGGACGAGGCGCTACAGGGCGTGACCACCCGCGGTACCGCGGCGTGGCGGTTCGGGCAGGCGGGCTGGCCGCAGGACGAGATTCCCGTACGGGCCAAGACCAGTACGGCCGAGGTCGCGGGCAAGCAGACCACGTCCTGGTTCGCGAGCTACACGGACGAGTACACGATCGTGATGACGATCTCCCAGGGCGGCACAGGGTCCGGTGCCTCGGCCCCGGCCGTGCGCGAGATCTACGAGGCGCTCTACGGAGTGACGGCGGACGGCGACGTCGACCCCGGCAAGGCGCTGCTGCCCAAGCCGCAGAAGGGCCTCCCGAAGATCGACAAGGACGGCACCATCGAGGCCCCCGACGACGTCCCCTATGCCTCCCGCAAGCGGTGAGCCCGCGAGCCGTGCGCCGTCTGTGGAGGGGGCGGGGGCGGGGCTAGAAGGGGGCTGGTCCGCTGCCCTCTGCGCGGATGAGCTTGCTGCCCCAGCCGTGCAGCAGCACCTCGCCCTCACGGCCGCTCTCGAAGATCCGCAGCACCGTCGGCCGGTCGACGAAGCGGCAGAAGTCCTCCAGCGGGTTGCCCGCCTTGAGGAGGCCGCTCCACTCCTCCTTGTGGTGATAGGTGTAGGCGGTCAGATCGGCCATCACGTCGGTCTCGACACCGTCGAGGAGCAGGACCGCCGGTCCGCGGTAGGTCCGTTCTTCAGCCATCTGCCTCACTCCCACACCTCGGGTCCGCCCCCACGCCACTCGATCAGCTCGTCGTCGTGGAGGTCGATGGTGGCGATGTCGAGCCCGGTCTGGCGAAGGAACTCGATCAGGTCGACCATGCCGTAGGCGACGCCGAGCGACCGCCCGTGGGCGGTGACGCGGCGGCCTCCGTCAGGGGGCGCCGGGTGGACGACGATGGGTACAGCCATGCATCCAGGCTGCGACGATCTCTGCGCCGCCGCATCATGATCTTGACGCCGTGTACCGGCACCCGGACGTACGGGCGCGGGCGGCCCGGTGTCGTACGGGTGCCTCCGGGGCTGCCGCCCCGGCCCTTCACCCCGGGCGGGTCACCGCGAGCAGCGCGGCGAGCACGGTCAGCGCACCCGCGCAGCCGAGGGCCACCGTGGTGAGGCAGCGGGCCCTGAGCCGCCGGTAGCGCTCGCTGTACTCCGCGCGCAGCTCCGTGGCCCGGTGCGCGATCCGCAGGAGGACGTCCCGGGAGAGGGCGAGCCGGTCGGCGGCGTAGACCCGCTCGACCTCCTCGCGCTGGGCGGTGGTCAGCCAGGGGAGCTGGTCGGCGAAGAGGCTCGCCCGGCGCCCGGCCTCCCGCACCTCCGCGCTCCACAGCAGGTAGCCCTCCAGTTGGGCGAGGCCACGGGCGCTGTCCTCGTCCGGTCCCACGTCGGATGCGTCGGCTGCCACACGCCTCTCCTCGGCCGGAACCCTGCCGCTTCCCACTGTCCCGTCACTCCTGGCTCCGTCGCGCCTGCTTGTCACCCGGCGCCACGGTGGCCGAGGCGTGGGGGCGGTTGTCGGCCTCGTCCAGGGTCAGCACGGCCGGGTGGTTCAGATCGAAGGCGGGGGACTCGGAGCGCACGCGCGGCAGGGTGACGAAGTTGTGCCGCGGCGGCGGGCAGGAGGTCGCCCACTCCAGCGAACGGCCGTACCCCCACGGGTCGTCGACCTCGACCTTCTTGCCGTGCTTCGCCGTCTTCCAGACGTTGTAGAAGAACGGCAGCAGGGACAGGCCCAGCAGGAAGGAGCTGATGCTGGAAATGGTGTTCAGGGCCGTGAAGCCATCCGCGTCGAGATAGTCGGCGTAACGGCGCGGCATGCCCTCGGCGCCCAGCCAGTGCTGCACCAGAAAGGTGCCGTGGAAGCCGACGAACAGCGTCCAGAAGGTGATTTTCCCGAGCCGTTCGTCCAGCATCTTCCCGGTGAACTTGGGCCACCAGAAGTGGAAGCCCGCGAACATCGCGAAGACGACGGTACCGAAGACGACGTAGTGGAAGTGCGCCACCACGAAGTACGAGTCGGAGACGTGGAAGTCCATCGGGGGCGAGGCCAGGATGACGCCCGTCAGACCGCCGAAGAGGAAGGTGACCAGAAAGCCGATCGTCCACAGCATCGGCGTCTCGAAGGAAAGGGAGCCCTTCCACATCGTGCCGATCCAGTTGAAGAACTTCACACCGGTCGGCACCGCGATGAGGAAGGTCATGAACGAGAAGAACGGCAGCAGTACCCCGCCCGTGACGAACATGTGGTGCGCCCACACCGTCACGGAAAGGCCCGCGATGGCGATCGTCGCCGCGACGAGCCCGATGTAACCGAAGATTGGCTTACGGCTGAACACCGGCAGGGTCTCACTGGCGATGCCGAAGAACGGCAGCGCGATGATGTAGACCTCCGGGTGTCCGAAGAACCAGAAGAGGTGCTGCCACAGCAGCGCTCCCCCGTTGTCCGCTTCGAAGACGTGCGCCCCGAACTTGCGGTCCGCCTCCAGGACCAGGAGCGCGGCGGCGAGCACGGGGAAGGCGAACAGCACCAGGACGGACGTGAGCAGCGCGTTCCAGGTGAAGATCGGCATCCGGAACATCGTCATGCCGGGCGCGCGCATGCAGATGATGGTGGTGATGAAGTTGACCGACCCCAGGATGGTGCCGAAGCCGGAGAGGGCCAGGCCCATGACCCACAGGTCACCGCCGATGCCCGGTGAGCGGACCTCGTCGGAGAGCGGCGAATAGGCGAACCAGCCGAAGTCGGCGGCTCCCTGCGGGGTGAGGAAGCCGCTCATGACGATGATGGACCCGAAGAGGAACAGCCAGTAGGAGAACATGTTCAGCCGCGGAAAGGCCACATCGGGCGAGCCGATCTGAAGCGGCATGATCCAGTTCGTGAATCCGATGAAGAGCGGGGTGGCGAACATCAGCAGCATGACGGTGCCGTGCATCGTGAACGCCTGGTTGAACTGTTCGTCCGAAAGGATCTGCATACCGGGGCGGGCCAGCTCGGCGCGCATGAAGAGCGCCATGATGCCGCCGAGGCAGAAGAACGTGAACGACGTGCACAGATAGAGCGAACCGATCTTCTTGTGATCGGTGGTGGTGAGCCAGTCGATGACGGCCGCGCCCCGGCGGCGTTTTCTGGTGGCTCTCTTCTCACTGCCCTCGGGCAGGGTTTCCGGCGTCACGTCCAGCGAGGTCATTCGCGTCCAGTCGCTCTCTTATCGTCCCGGCTCGACAGAGAGCGCCCCTCGACGGAACGGCCGCACCGTGAAGCAAGGCGGAGCGGCCTGGCCCTCTCATTGAACTGCTTGTTCCGGAGTGCATTTTCGTGGGTCGGACCCGTGGAACACGCAGATCAACGAATACCGGGAGTGTCGGCCGCTCCCGCCCCGCTGTTCCGGCCCCGCGCTGCCCTCGGTCGCGGGACCCGGCCGTCCTCAGTTGCGGGACTTGCTGCCGAACAGGACGCGGTAGAGGACGAGCAGGACGAGCGAGCCCGCGATCGCCGCCACCCAGGTCGCCAGGTCGAAGAACTGCTTCTCCACCGGCCGGTCGAGGAAGGTGGAGGAGAGCCAGCCGCCGATGAAGGCTCCGGCGATGCCGATGAGCGTGGTGCCGATCATGCCGCCCGGGTCGCGCCCGGGGAGGAGGATCTTGGCTATGGCCCCGGCGATGAGGCCGAGGATGATCCAGCTGATGATGCCCATGAGGGTGTCGCTCTCTTTCGCACGTGAGTTGATCTTCTACGCGATTGTAGAAACCGCGCGGTCACGAACCCTTACGGGGGCTCGTGTAGTCGGGCCCGGTGTAGTCGGGTCCCAAGTAGTCGGGGCTGCTGTAACCGGGCGTCGAGCCACGCTGTCCGGACGCGGCGCCCGTCCCGTCGGCCTCGTCCGTGCCACCCGCCCCGTCCGCCTCCCGCAGCGCGCGGGTGAGGAAGGGCAGCATGCCGCGCTCCAGCAGCGCCTCCCGCCACTCCTCGCGGGCCCGCTCCGCCTCCGTACGCCGCGCGCCGGTGTGCGCGTGCGGCGGCGAGGCGCGGTGGCGCGCGACGGTGACGAGCAGCCACAGGATGCCGAGCGCCGCGGTGAGCGCGGCCAGCCCGGCGCCCGCCCACCCCGTGAGGACCAGGGAGTCGGCGAGATCACGCTGCACTCCCGCCAGCTCCAGCGCGTACCCCAGCAGCAGGAAGATCACAGCCGCAGAGCCGGCGATGACGGGCGCCATGACCGCGAGCGCGGACAGCAGCCCGCGCCTCCGCAGACCACCGCTCCTGGCACGGCGGACGGCGTCCCCCGCGCGGGACTCCTTGGTACGCAGGGCGACGTACGCGCGGTACTCCGCCTCGGCCCCCGCCATGACGCGGCCCGACTCACGGCGCGCCCGCTCCCGCAGCCCGGCGGCGTCGATGCCGCCGGAGGAGCCGAGCAGCGCGTCACGTATCCGCGCGGTGCTCATCGCCTGGTGCAGCACGCGCTCGTAGTCCACCCTGTCCTTCGACTGGAGCCGTACCCCCTTGTCACGCGTTCGCGCGATCCCCACGATCCCCTCCTGGACTCGGTAGGCCGGACGGTTGAATCTACAGCACTGTAGAAGTTGGAGAGAGTCCGCGGCACCGCCGCCCCGCACCCCAGGGGCCCGGACCTCAGCGGGAGTTGCCGGACCCGCCCCCGTGCGCCTCGGACATCTCACGCACCGCGCCGCCCTCCCCGTGCGACCCGTGCGACCCGTGCGACGGCTCGCCCTCCGCCTTCATCGCCTTGGCCTCACTCTTGAGAATCCGCATCGACTTGCCCAGCGAGCGCGCCGCGTCCGGCAGCTTCTTGGAGCCGAACAGCACGATCACCACCACGGCCACGATCAGCAGATGCCAGGGCTCCAGCCCGTTGCGCAGCATGCCCGCTCCCTCTCAAGGTCTTAGTTGCCTGTTTGCGCAACCATATCAACCG
This sequence comes from Streptomyces daliensis, assembly GCF_054782395.1. NCBI lineage: Bacteria > Bacillati > Actinomycetota > Actinomycetes > Kitasatosporales > Streptomycetaceae > Streptomyces > Streptomyces daliensis. The sequence goes on from NZ_BAAGSO010000118.1 coordinate 301,863, forward strand.
GGTTCCGGCGGTCGTAGCGGCGCCTGGCTACCGTGAGGGCCAGCGCGTACAGCGCGAGGACGGGGACGAGCAGCAGGTAGTACGAGAGCGGCAGTGCGGTCAGGCCCAGCGCAGCGGCGGGCGGGGTCAGCGGGAACAGCAGCCCGACCACGGCGAGCCCCGCCGTGGCCAGCCGGAGCGGTCCCGCCACCCGGACCCGGGCCCCGGCGCGGCCTCCCGCGCGGCCTCCCGCACCGGGGCGGCAGGTGCGCAGCAGGAGCATCACCAGCGCCTGGGTGAGGAGGTTCTCGGTGAACCAGCCGGAGTGGAAGCCCGCCTCGTCGCCCACCGGCTCCCCACCGCCCAGGGAGAACGCGAGGACGCCGAACGTGGCGAGGTCGGCCGCCGCGTTGAGCAGGCCGAATCCGGTGAGGAAACGGAGGAGGGCGCGGGGCCTCAGCCGCACGGGATGCCGCAGGCTCTCGGCGGCCGGCCGGTCGAAGGCGAAGGCCAACTGGGCGGCGTCGAAGCAGAGGTTCTGCACCAGGACCTGCGCCGGGAGCATGGGCAGGAAGGGCAGCAGCAGCCCCGCGCCGAGCATGGCGAGGACGTTGCCGAGGTTGGAGGAGAGCGTCACGCGCAGATAGCCGGTGATGTTGGTCCCGGCCGCGCGTCCCGCGAGGACGGCCTGGTCGATGGCGGTGAGATCCTTCTCCGCCAGGGGGGTGTCGTCAACGTAGCGTCGTCCGGCCGTTAGGCCGGGGGCTGCCGGGGGCACCTCCCAGCGGTAGCTGGGGGAGTCTGGTGCGTGCGGTC
>NZ_BAAGSO010000118.1:302807-329089 GCF_054782395.1 Streptomyces daliensis
CGACACCCCCCTAGCACCACGTCGGCGGTCTCGCGCGTCACGTCGGCCGAGCCGCGCGGGCAGATGCCGACGTCGGCGGCGTGCAGCGCGGGCAGGTCGTTCACTCCGTCGCCGAGGAACCCCGTGGTGTGCCCGCCCGCGCGCAGCGCGGCCACGACGCGTGCCTTGTGCTCGGGCGTGCAGCGCGCGAACACCGTGGCATCGGCGGCCAGCGAGGCGAGTGCGGCGTCGCTGAGCCCGTCGATCCTGTCGGCGGTGACCACGGCGCCCGGCCGCTCCGGGTCCAGACCCAGTTCACGGCAGACGCGGGCCGCCGTGCCGGGGTGGTCGCCGGTCAGCACCTTGACGGCGACGCCCCGGCGGGCGAGGTCGGCGAGCGCGTCGGCCGCCGAGGAGACGACCGCGTCGCGCAGGGCGACGAACCCGAGAAAGGTGAGGCCGCGCTCGTCGGCCGGGGTGTACGGGCCGGGGCGCGCTGGCCGCTCCGCGACCGCGACCGCCAGCAGCCGCAGCCCCGAAGCGGCCAGCGCGGCGGCACGGGCGCGCAGCTCCTCGCGCGCCGCGTCGTCGAGGACGCGGGTCGCCGCCGCGACGGTGGCGGAGGCGTCGGCGTCCGGCTCGTGGCCGTCCCGTACGTGGTCGCAGCGCGCCAGCACCTCCTCGACGGCGCCCTTGACGACCAGCGTGTGCGTCGCGCCGTCGCCGTCGCCGTCGGGCCCGCTCACGACCGCGCAGGAGAGGCGGCGCACGGAGTCGAAGGGGAGCGCGGCCACGCCCTCGCGCTCCCACAGCTCCCCTCCCCCCTCCTCGGGGTCGAGCGCGGCCACACCCTCCAGCAGCGCTTCGTCCAGCGCGTCCGGGGTGGGGAGGTCGGCGAGCTGGAGGGTCCAGAAGCTGTTGAGCGCGGCCCAGTGGGCGACGAGCGGGTCCGGACGCCCCTCGGCATCGAGCGAGCGGTCCAGCACGGGGCGGTCCTGGGTGAGCGTCCCCGTCTTGTCGACGCACAGGACGTCCATGGCGCCGAGGTCGTGCAGCGCTGGCAGCCGTCGCACGATGATGCCGCTGCCCCGCGCGAGCAGCGCGGAGCCGCGCGCGAGCGCCGTGGTCACGACGACCGGCAGCATCTCGGGGGTGAGCCCCACGGCCACGGCGACCGCGAAGGGCAGCGTCTCCAGTCCGCGTCCGCGCAGCGCCGCGTTGGCCATCAGCACGAGGGGCGGGGTCAGCAGCATGAACCGGATGAGGGTCCAGCAGACGCCGTTCACCGTACGGTCGAAGGCGCTGGGGCCGCGCCGTGCGGGCTCGCGGTAGGCACCGGCGAACCGGGTGTGCCGTCCGGTGGCGATGACGACGGCGGTCGCGCTGCCCGAGGTCACGCTGCTGCCCTGGAAGAGGAAGCGCGGCTGCGCGAAGAGGCCGAGGGGGCCTGCGGCACCGGTTCCGTCCCCCGCTCCGTCGACGAGCCCGTCCCCCGGCCCGTCGGCGGGGCGCTTCGGGACCGGCGCCGACTCGCCCGAGAGCGCCGACTGATGGGCCGTCAGCCCTGTGGCGCGCAGGACGAGCGCGTCGGCCGGTACCAGCTCGCCCGGCCCGAGCTGGATCACGTCGCCGGGGACGAGTTCGCCGACCGGCAGCTCCCTGACGACGGAGCGGGCGGGGCGGGCGAGGTGGGAGCCGTCCGCGGCGCGCCGTCGCACGGTCGCCGTCGCGGCGACGAGTTCCCGCAGCCCGGCCATGGCCCGGCCCGCGCGGTGCTCCCCCGTGGAGCGCAGCGCGCAGCTCACCGCGACCAGCAGCGTGATCACACACGCGGTGCCCCACGAGGCCACGGCGGCGGAGACCAGGCCCAGCGCGAGCAGCACGGCCGTGAACGGGTCGCGGAGACCTCCCGCGAAACGCCTGGCCCAGGAGGCGGTGTGCGGCCCCGGCAGGACGTTCTCCCCGTACCGGCGCAGCCGCTCCGCCGCCTCGTCCTCCGACAGCCCCCTCGGTCCGGCGTCCAGCGCGCGCAGGATCTCCAGGGTGGTGAGGTGTTCGGCGTCGGCGCACGAGGCCACGCGTACGTCGCGCGGTCCGCGCGTCTCGCGTACGTCCGCCGCTTCCGCATCCGGCGCTTCCGCGTCGGCCGCCCCGGTGTCCGCCGCTTCCGCCACGGGGGTCAGCGCGCCCGTTCGCCGTCCGGGCCCCGCACGTCCCCCGGGCGGTTCAGGCCCCCACGTCACGCACGGACCCCGGCGGTATCGCGGCTTCCCGGGCCCCCTGGGACCGCTGGGCCAGCCGTCCGACCAGCAACTGGACGACGCTGACGACGTCGGGATCGTCGACGAGGTAGACGACGCGACGCCCCTCGCGGCGCGAGCGCACCAGCCCGGCCAGCTTCAGCTTGGCCAGGTGCTGGCTCACCGCGGGCAGCGCGCCGCCCACCCGCTCGGCGAGCCCGCTGACGTCGCTCTCCCCCTGTGCCAGCGCCCATACGATGTGCAGCCGCGCGGAGGAGGCCAGCAGCCCGAAGGTCGCGGCGGCCTCGGCCAGTACCGCTGCCGGCGGATCCTCAAAGCCGTCGCCGTCTTCCGTCACGCTCGCTCTCCCCTTCGCCGGGGCCACCGCCCTCGTCCCTCGCGCCCCGTGCCTGGTCATGGCCGGTGCCCCAGTCTAAGGACGCCTCCGCGCCGCGAGGGCGCCGCGTGGAGGCTGCGCAAAGCGTTGACGCGTCATCACCTTCTGCCTATGTTGCCGTTCGAATTCACGACCGACGTTCGAAATCTCGCACATCCCACACCTCGCCGACGCCCCGCCACCACCCGCCCGACCCTTGGAGCGCTCATGCCACGACCACCACTACTGCCCCGTCCACGGTGGAAGCTCAGATTCGTCCCCGTCGTCCTGCTCTCCTGCGCGCTCGCCCTGCCCACTGCGGCCCAGGGCGACCCGGCCCCCGAACCCACCGACTACTCGCTCAGCATCGACACCGGCGCGAAGGGCCCGGCCATCGAGGACACCATGCACGGTGTCTTCTACGAGGACATCAACCGCGCCGCCGACGGCGGCCTGTACGCCGAGCTGGTGCAGAACAGGTCCTTCGAGTACGGTCCCGCGGACAACGCCTCGTACACGCCGCTGACCTCCTGGGACGCGGTCGCCGAGGGCGGTGCGGGCGGTGCGATGGAGGTCGTCGACGACGGCGGCCGGCTGAACGAGCGCAACCGCCAGTATCTGCGTCTCGACCTCGACGGTGACGGCGAGGGCCCCGGCAGCGGGTACGGGGTCGTCAACTCCGGCTACACCACGGGCATGTCCGTGCGCGCGGGCAAGAAGTACGACTTCTCCGTGTGGGCGCGCACCGACCAGAAGCGGGGCACGGCGCTGACCGTCGGCCTGCGGAGCGGGGACGGCGGCACCGCCGTCAGCACCCCACTGCGCGCCACGGTGCGCGGGGACCGCTGGACCAAGTACACGGGGACGCTGACCGCGCGGACCACCGACACATCGGCGCGGCTCGCGGTGCTGGCGGGCGGCGCGGGAACGGTGCGCCTCGACATGCTCTCGCTCTTTCCGCGCGACACCTACAAGGGCAGGGCGAACGGGATGCGCGCGGATCTCGCGGAGAAGATAGCCGCGCTCGATCCCGGATTTCTGCGCTTCCCCGGCGGCTGTCTCGTGAACACGGGAAGCCATGAGGCGTACGAGGGCCCCGGTTACGAACGTCGGCGCTCCTACCAATGGAAGGACACCATCGGACCCGTCGAGGAACGGGCCACGAACGCGAACTTCTGGGGCTACAACCAGTCCTACGGCATCGGCTACTTCGAGTACTTCCAGTTCGCCGAGGACATCGGCGCGATGCCGGTACCCGTCGTACCCGCCCTCGTCACGGGCTGCGGCCAGAACAAGGCGACCGAGGACGAGGCGCTGCTGCGGCGGCACATCCAGGACACCCTGGACCTCATCGAGTTCGCCAATGGTCCGGTCTCCTCGGAATGGGGCGCCAAGCGGGCGCGGATGGGACATCCGAAGCCCTTCGGTCTCACCCGGCTCGAAGTGGGCAACGAGGAGAATCTGCCCGACGAGTTCTTCGCACGCTTCACCGAGTTCCGCGAGGCGATCGAGGCGGAATACCCCGATGTGACCGTCATCAGCAACTCGGGCCCCGATGACGGCGGCACCACCTTCGACCGCGCCTGGGAACTCAACAGGCAGGCCGATGTCGACATGGTCGACGAGCACTACTACAACAGCCCGGCGTGGTTCCTGGAGAACAACGACCGCTACGACTCCTACGACCGCGAGGGCCCCAAGGTCTTCCTCGGCGAATACGCGTCCCAGGACAACCGCTTCGCCAACTCCCTCGCCGAGGCCGCCTACATCACGGGCCTGGAACGCAACGCGGACGTCGTCTCCATGGCTTCCTACGCGCCGCTCCTCGCCCATGTGGACGCGACGCAATGGCGTCCTGACATGATCTGGTTCAACAACGAGAAGTCGTGGGGCTCGACCAGCTACGAGGTACAGAAGCTCTTCATGAACAACGTCGGTGACGAGGTCGTCCCGAGCCGCGCTTCCACCACCCCCGCCACCAGTGGGCCGATCACCGGCGCCGTCGGCCTGTCCACCTGGGCCACCAGCGCCGCCTACGACGATGTGAAGGTCACCTCGCCCGACGGCGAGACGCTGTTCAGCGACGACTTCTCGGGCGACGCCGCACGCTGGACCAAGGCCACGGACAAGGGCGCGTGGGCGGTCGAGGACGGCGCGTACGTGCAGTCCGACGCCGCCGCCGAGAACACCCTCGTGACCGCGGGCGACACCGGGTGGCACGACTACGACCTGCACGCGAAGGCCACCAAGCGCTCCGGCAGCGAGGGCTTCCTGCTCGCCTTCGGCGTCAAGGACACGGGCAACCACTACTGGTGGAACCTCGGCGGCTGGGGCAACACGCGCTCGGCGGTGGAGAAGACCACCGACGGCGCCAAGCAGACCATGACCGAGGACGACACGAAGATCGAGACGGGCCGCGCCTACGATCTGCGCGTCGAGGTGCGCGGGCGCCAGGTGACGCTGTTCCTGGACGGGGAGAAGTGGGGCTCCTTCACCGACGACAAGCCCGCCGAGCCGTTCCGTCAGGTGGTGACCCGCGACAAGGCCACGGGCGAGCTGGTGGTGAAGGTCGTCAACGCGCAGGACTCCCCCGCGCGCACCCGCGTCGACTTCGGCGAGAAGGCGCAGGTCGGCGGCACCGCGCGGCTGACGACGCTCCAGGGCGACCCGGACGCGGTCAACACGGAGACCTCACGTCCGATCAGGCCGCGCACCTCGGCCCTCGACGGGATCGACAACACCTTCACCCATACATTCCCCGCCAATTCCGTCACGTTCCTGCGCGTCAAAGCCAGGTGACGGCAGCCGACGATACCCGGCACAGGAAACCGTGAAACTTCTCAAATACGACCAAAAGGAGAATGCATCGTCACACCCAAGGCGGCCGGGAATCACGAGGAGTGAGTGAGGGAGGCCGCTCATGAGGTGCCCGGGATGCCGGGCACCTCACATATCACGGGCACAGCGGACAGACGCAGCTGACGGACACAGCAGAGGGCCCCGCGAAATGCGGGGCCCTCTTTCGCGCAGTTCAGTGTGCCTGAGCGTAGGCGTCCTGGATATTGGCCGGGATGCGACCCCGCTCATTGACCTCGTAGCCCTGCTCCCTGGCCCATTCACGGATCTTGGCGGTGTCCTGGCTCGGCACCGTCCTCTTGGAAGCGGTGGCGGTGGTGCCGCGGCCCCGCTTCTGCTTCCGCCCGGCCTTGATGAAGGGCTGCAAGACATCCATGAACTTGTCATAGGAGTCCGACGCGAGGTCGATTTCATACACGACGCCGTTCACGGCGAAGGTGTGGGTCTGAGCGTCCTCACTCTCCTTGCCTGTGAGGTCGTCAGTAACGATGGTGATGACCTTCTGAGCCATGCAGTGCCTCCACAAAGTTCCGTATGGCGACACATCATCGCCGAAAGTCCGATCACACGTCAATTCCAGAGAGTTTCGATAGCTTCACGATCCCCTGGAGCCTCCCCCGTCGGGGAGGATTCCACTCGAAAAACTTCTCGCCCAAGACCGCCCCGTCCGCCACGAGCGCGGTTTTCCGGGGCTTCCCGCCGTTTCCCGCCCCACCCGTCGGCACGGGAAGCGCCGACGCCGCGCACCCGTCGGGCAGTCCGTCGCGGGACGAAGGGGCCGCCCGCGCAAACGGCAAGGAGAACACCGGCGCGCGCGGGTGCACACGGATGTTCGGTATGCCCCGCACCACGCTCGTCCCCGATTCCGTGGTTGATGTCGCCCACGTGTGGGACTTGTTGAGGGTGCTCGCGGGAGCCGCGCGGGAAGGCCCCCTCGCCGACTGCGCACGGGCGGGTCAGCGGATGGCCGCGACGGCGGACCGGGCTCGCCCCCACCTCAGACCGCAACCGACTGCCCCTGGAGGGATGGAGTGCACCAACTGATCGCCGCACCGTTCCTGGACGAGTATTTCGTTCTCCGCCCCGGCAGCAGGCGGGGGCTGAGAATCCCCGCCCACCGCTTCGCCGAACTCCAACGGTGCGCCGGAGCCGGAGAGGCGGTGCCCACGTGGCTCCATCGCCCCGCACATCAGCAGTGGGGCATCGAAACGGCCGCTCTCGCCCCACCGGATGCGGTGCTCGTGCGCAGCCCCTCACGCTTCGCCTACGGACGCGCGTCCTACGAGCTGAATTTGGGCTGCAACTTCGGCTGCCGTCACTGCTATCTCGGCGAGAAGGAATTCTCCGGCCTCCCCTGGCCCGAACGCGCCAGGCTGCTGCGCCTTCTGCGGGACGCCGGAGTGGTGTGGTTGCAACTGACCGGTGGTGAGCCCACCATCGACCCCCACTTCCCCCAGGCGTACGTGCTCGCCTACGACCTGGGCATGATGCTCGAAGTCCTCACCAACGGATCCCGCCTCCACGACCCGGCGCTGCTCGCGCTGCTCACCGAACGGCCCCCGTACCGGCTGACCCTGAGCGTCTACGGCGCCCAGGAGGCCACGTTCGACGGGCTGACGAGACGGCGCGGCGCGTGGAAGTCCTTCAGGCGCGGACTCGAAGCGGCCCGCGAGGCCGGGCTCCCGGTGGAGCTGAGCGTCGTCGTCACCCGTGAGAACGCCCACGAGACGGCGGAGATGCACGCCCTCGCACGGCGGTACGGGGCCCGCTCGCGCGAGTACAGCAGCATCTCCCCGACCATCTACGGCGGCGCCGAGACCCTGCTCTCCCAGTCCGCCGTACGACGGGGGAAACGGGCGCCCTTCACAGGATGCGACGCGGGGCACACGTCGCTGCACGTCGATCCGCACGGGCTGGCCAGCATCTGCAAGGTGGCGCGCGACGAGAAGGTCCCGCTGCTGGACGAGGGCGTCGACGGGCTCTCCCGGCTGGGAGGCATCGCGGACGGCCTGCTGCGGCGGCAGGGCGGCTGCGCCGGCTGCGCGCTCAGCGGGTCGTGCGGCACCTGCATGCCGCTGGCGGCCCTCTTCCGCCGGTCCGGGGCGCCCCTGCGCGCCTACTGCGAGCACACCGAAGAGAGGACGTAACCCCTCGTGTCACTCACGCCCGTGGAGAACCCGTTGCCGCCTCCCGCAAGCGGGACCGGGGTATCACCCGTATGGGTGGAGATCCAACCGTGCCGGCCGTCCGACGAGGACGAGATCGAGATCGTTCCCGACCTCGATGTGCTGGTCAGCACCGAGGTCATGCTGAGCTGCGGGGAGGACAACCCCTACTGAGGCAGCCCTGACCGGGGCCGCTCTCTCCTGGGTGAGCGGCCCCTGCGGGCCCCCACGCACTCATAGACTCCCCGCGTGGTGACCAAGAGGAAGCGCTGGGAGGACCTCCCCCACCCCGTGCGCGACGCCGTCCTGGAGCGCACCGGCCCCGTCCTCGGGGCCGAGTCCGCCGGGAGCGGCGCCAACAGCGCGGTGGCCGCCTCCCTGCTGCTCGCTTCGGGCGGCCGGGTGTTCGTCAAGGGCCTCCCCTCCGGTCACCCCCGCGTGTGGACGCAGCGGCGCGAGGCCGCCGTCGGTCCGTACGTACAGCCCGTCGCGCCCCGGCTGCTGTGGCACCTGGAGCGGGCGGGCTGGAGTCTGCTCGGCTTCGAGCACCTGTCAGGGCCGACGGCGGACTTCTCCCCCGGCTCGGCCGACATCCCTCTCGCCGTGGAGGCGCTCACCGCGCTGGGCCGCCTCCGCTGTCCGGACATCGAGGTCAAGCGGGCCACGGCACGCTGGACCGCCTACCTCGACGATCCGGCCGACGCCGCACTCTTCGACGGCGACGCACTGCTGCACACCGACTGGAACCCCACCAACGTGATCGTGCGGGACTCCGTCGCGCGCGTGGTCGACTGGGCCTGGCCGACCCGCGGTGCCTCCTGGATCGACCCGGCCTGCTGGGTCGTCTGGCTCACCGCCGAAGGACACGCCCCCGACGAAGCCGAACGCTGGGCAGCGAAGATCCCCTCCTGGACCGCGGCCCCCGATCCCGCCCTCGATCTCTTCGCCTCCGCCCAGGCCCGCCTGTGGCGCGGCATCGCGGACGACGCCCTCGCGCGTGACTGGACGCGGCGCCTCGCCGGGGCGGCAGCCCGATGGGCACGGCATCGCGCGAGTACCTGAATTTGAGGTTTTGCCCGTGAACAGCGACCTCTCGATCCACGCCTCCCAGAGCCTCGTGGCGCCCGGCGGAGAGCTGGTCGACATCGACGTGGAGATGGTGCCCGTCATCCAGTCCCTGTGGCAGATGGGATACGGCACCACCGCCTGCTGCCAGGACGTCGGCGAGGCCACGGCCGCTCTGCGCGCGGCCAGGAAGGCCCCTTCCCGCTATGGAGGGGACGGCTTCATCGCCTTCCACCGGGGCTACGCGCTCCTCAAAATGCCGGTTCCCGACGCCCGCCGCCTCATTACGCTGCTGCTGACGACGGAAACCTTCCACCAGCGTGTCCGCACGCCCTGGCGTGCGGGTTCCTGGCGAAAAAACGTCCCCCTTCTCTGTGACGAGTCCTCCGTGGACCTCTCCCCCAACGCGCTGCTGCACTTTCCCAGGAATCAGATCAGCGAACTCGCCAAATTCCTCGCCGAGACCGCCGGGCCGAGGGGCCACCGGCCGGTGCGGTGACGGTGACGGCGGGTCCCAGGGGTGCGGCCGGGGGCCGGGGGGCCGCCGCGCGGGCGGCGTCGGAGCGCACGTAGACCGTCCGGGTTCCGCGCCACCCGACCGGCAGCACGCCTCGCGACGAGTCGCCCGGAAAAGAAATCTCCGGGCCCCGGGCAAGCGGTACCACCGTCATCCGGCACACCAACTCGCCCTGGAATCCGCACCTTTGGAAGCCCATAAAGTGGCGTTTGTGCATTCTATGAAAATTGCACGACTTCACGCTTATGGCCCAAATTGCGAGCCTTGTGGTTCTACGCTCCAATGGTTGGCGTAAGCGAAACCACGCTTCCCAATGAGGGGATGGTGTCATGTTTTCCACTGAGCCCGAGACCAGGACCACGGGACTGGACACAGACATCGAGGCTGCTCTGAACCCGATCGAGGCGGACGGCGTCTTCCGCGACTCCCGCAAGTGCGCCGGGCTGGCCCTCGCGTCCGGAGGCGGCCACCTGCTGCTTTCGCCGCCCACTCCGCGGCCGAAGAAGGGCTGAACGGGGTTATAGATGGAGCAGTCAAGCGCTACCTCCCCTTTGGCGGGCGCAGTGCTGGACCTTGCTTCGGAGGTGGTCTCCGCCCTCAGGGGCGGGGACCACTCCTCTGTGGTCCGGACGACGGCCGGCATCGGCGAGAACGACGACGTGGGCATCGCGGCGGTACGCGTACTGGGAGCGGACGTGCTGCTGCCCAGCACCATGCTCCGGCTTCCTCCCCAGCAGGACGACCTCGCCGTCTTCCAGCAGGCCGTGCGCGCCTTCCCCCCGGGAGCCGACGCCTCCGCCGCGACGGCATGGAGCCACTGGGCGATGCGGCGGACGCTGCGCACCCTCGACGGGGCCGTCTCCTCGCCCGGCCACGCGCCCGATCTTCCATCGGCGCCCTCGTCCGACGAGCCCGACGCGTCGTGGCTGCGGGACACACCGTGGCAGCAGCTCACGCATCACCTCGCCGTGCTGAGCGCCCTGGCCGTGCCCTCCGTCGACTCGGGGGTGGCGCGGGCCGCCGGTGAGCGGCCGGTCGACGTGGCACGGGGCTTCGTGCGCGCCGTCAGGCGCCGCGACTGGCTCCAGGCGGCCGGTGCGGGGCGCTGGCTGGCCGTGCTCGACGGGGTGCCCGCCACCCTCGGCCTGGACAGCGGGCTCGAATTCGTCCTCCACATGGGAGGCACGGACCCACGAGTGGCGCTGCATGTGCAGGCGGCCCAGCTCATGCGGGGCGGAGACCGCTCGTGACGGCGGAGCAGCGCGCCGTGGACGTCGGCGCGCGGGATGTGGCCCGCGCGGCACTGGACTGGCTGCACGGGAACCGTGACCGCTTCCGCCTGCCCGACGATGTCCTGGCCCCTGACACCAGTGTCGACCGGACGCTCAAGCCGCTCGGTGAACTCGCCCAGATGTGCACCTCGATGCGGCAGCACACCGGACCTGACGACCCCCACCATCTGCGCGCGGCGGAGCTGGTGGAGTTCGCGTGGCGGGAGACGGGCGAGGGCGCGCTCTTCCTCGACCTGTTCCGCTCCGAGCCCGCCGCGACCTACCCGCTGGAGATCTACGCGGCCTTCGCCGGGGGCGGTCTCCGGCACGCTCCGGCCGAGGACGTCGCGCGGACCGTGGCGCGCACCCGCTCCTGGGCCCTGACCGAGCAGCAGCCGAACCGGCGCCTCGGAGTGCTCAACTCGGAGCGTCGCATCGGCCTGCCACCGCACGACTCGCCCAGGGAAGCGCTGCGCCGCACCTGGCTCGGCGGGCTGCCCGAACCGTGGACCTTCGAGTGCGCCTCGGGCTACACGCTGACGCACGTCGTCTTCCACCTCACCGACTGGGGCAACGCCCCGCACGCGGTGCCGCCCGACATCGAGGACTACCTCGCCACCTGGCTGCCTTCCTGGCTGGACACCTGTGTGGAGGACGAGCAGTGGGACCTGACGAGCGAGCTGCTCGCGGTCTCCGCGAGCCTCCCCGACCCGCGGCGCGCCGCCGCTGACGACGCGGTGCGCGCGGCATGGGCCGCGCTCGCGGCGGCCCAGGACGGTTCGGGCGCCCTGCCCGAGGTGGGGCCCGGCAGCCGTTGCAGCCAGGGGCGGGACGTGGAACGGAACTTCCTCAACTGCTACCACTCGACGCTGATGGCCGCCTTCGCCGCGGTCCTCACCCTCGCGCACGACCACGGTGGCCACGACCGCGGCGAGGCGGCGGCGGACGCGGTACGCGTGGGGAACGGAGGGCACACATGACCAGCACCCGGCTCATCCACGAGGTGGGCGCACGCGCCATGGAGTGGCTCTACGCCAACCGGGACGGCTTCCGGCTCGAACCCGAAGCGGACCCGGACGTGGGGTTCCTGGACCGCTTCAAGCCCGTCGGCGAACTCGCGCTGATCAGCAAGGTGCTCTTCCGTGAGGGGGTCGCGGGCTCCCAGCAGGCGTCCCTCGCGCGCAAGCTGCTGGACCACGCCTGGCGGGAGGTGCTGGACGGCGGGCGCATGCTCGTCGAGGGGCAGCGGACAGAGCCCATCTCCGCCGTGCCGTTCGACACCTACTTCCCGTTCAAGGAGCTGGGCTACTCCGAGCCCGAGCTGGAACGGGCCGTGCGGCTGAACCGGCGGCTGGAGAGCTGGGCGGCGTTCGAGGTGACGCCCGTGCGGCGGCTGGGCCTCTCCACCTTCGAGCGGCGCCTCGGGCTGGAGCCCAGTGTGCCCGTCGAGGAGGCCATGGCCCGCACCTGGCTGGCCCGTACGCCCGAACCGTGGACGGTCGAGGGCCACATCGGCTACGACATCACGCACACCGTCTTCCACCTCACCGACTGGGGCGAGAACCCGGACGGGCTGCCGCCCCGCATCGCCGACTACCTCGCGACGTGGCTGCCCGTATGGATCGACGACTGGCTGGACCTGCGGCGCTGGGACCTGCTCGGCGAACTCCTCGTCGTGGACGCCTGCCTGCCCGAGCCCACCCTGGACGAGCGCGCCTGGGAGGGGTTCGCCGCGGCGCAGGGCCAGGACGGTGCCATGCCCGCGATCGGCGAGATGCCCCAGGGCGAGCGGGACGACGTCTTCGACCTCGTCTACCACCCGACCCTGGTCGCCGCCTTCGCCTCCACGCTGGCCACCTCCCGCTCCCTGTCCGCGCTGGCGGGGAGCCCCGCGTGAGCGGCGGCGAGGGCGCCCTGACGGCGGCGCCCGCGCCGCCTGCCGGGAACGCGCCGCGCGGTGGGGGCACGCCGCGCGAGCGGCTCGAAGCGGCCATCGACGAGACCGTACGGGCCATCGACGCGCCCGACGTCGTCGTGGCGGTCTCCGTCGACGGCCACCGCACCGTGCGCTGCGGCGGCACGGCCCCCCTCCCGCCCGTCCCCCGCGATCTGCTGCGCTACGAGATCGGCTCGGCCTCCAAGACCTACGCGGGGCTGCTGCTCGCGGCGCTGACGGGGGGCGGGGGCGGGAGCGACACGGACGGGCTGCCGCGCGCGGGGCGGGGGCCCCTGAGCCTGGGCGATCCGGCCGTCGCGCATCTGGACCCGGGGCGGCCCGTCGGACGGCACCCGGTGACGCTGCTGCACCTGATCACGCACACGTCCGGGCTGCCTCCGCTGCCCGCCGACTTCTATCCGCAGGCGCTGCGGAACTGGTCGGCGAACCCCTACGCCGGGTACTCCGGCGACCGGGTGGTGGACGCCTTCCTGCGGAGCAGGCCGCGGCACCGTCCGGGCACGCGCTGGCGCTACTCCAACTTCGGTGTCTCCGTGCTCGGGCACACCCTCGCCGCGGCCATGGGCACCCCGTGGGAGGACCTGCTGACGTCCCGGGTGCTGACGCCGCTGGGCCTGACCAGTACCGCGCTGCGCCCCGGCGGCCGGGAGGCGGACGCCGTCGGACGGGGCAAGGACGGGGTGAGCGAGGTGCCGCCGCTGCTGATCGGCGGCCTCCAGGCGGCGGGCGCCGTCAGGGCCACCCCGCACGATCTGCTCACCTTCCTCGAAGCGCATCTGCGGCCCGGCGAGGGCCCGTTGAGCGGTGCGCTGCGTGCCGTGCGGCACCCGCTGCTGCGGCGCGGCCTCGACCACCGGCACGTGCACACCCTGACCTGGTTCCAGCACCCGGGCGACCGGGGCCCCGTCTATTTCCACGCGGGGGCCACCCGCGGTCAGCAGGCCTTCCTCGGGTTCAGCCCGGAGACGGGCACGGCGGTCGCGGTCCTCGCGACCCGGCGCCTGCGCGTACGCGGCGACGCGTTCACCGGCGCCGCGTACGCGCTGCTCACCGACGCGCTCTGACGACCGACGCTCTGACGGCGGGGCACCAGCGGGCCCCGTTCACCCGCGTGTGACGCGCGTGGCCCCGCTGGGCTCACGGTCCATCACGCCCTCGCGGTCCGTCGCGGACTCGTCGAGGAGGCGGGCCACGACGTGGTCCAGGGCGCGGTCGAGGCGGGTGCGGTCCTCGGGGTCGGTGATTAGCCCGGGCCCGGCCATCGGCGCGGGGCCGGGCCGGTGGTGAGGGGGCAGGGCCGGTGGTGAAGGGGCAGGGCCGGTGGTGAAGGGGTTCCGGTGAGGCCCGCTGGGGGCCTCACCGGAACGGGCGCGCCGCCCCGTCCCCACGGTGCGGCGCGTGCAGGCCGCCGTCCTCCGCTCGCGACGACGGCCTGTGTTCAGGGGCGCCCGGACAGTCCGAGCGCGGGCAGCACGGAGGCTTCGAGGAAGCGGGTGAGGTAGGGCCCGTCCGCGAAGCGCCCTTCGAGCAGCGGCCTGGCACGCAGCACGCCGAGCAACTGGGGGGCGACGAACTCGATGGCCGGGTCGTCGGCGGCCACCTCGCCGCGCTCGACGCCGCGCCTGACCATGGCCTCGATCGCGGCGACCTCGGGCTCGATCAGCGCTTCGTGCAGGGCGCGCAGCAGCTCCGGGTTGTGCAGGGTCGCGTGGCCGAGCGCGTGCAGGAGCGGGGTGTCCCGCCCCGATCCGGCGCCGATGGAGCCGGTGGCCGCGCGCAGGTCGTCGGCGAGCGAGCCGGTGTCGATGCCCGCGAGGCGCACCTGCCGGGTGCCGCGCAGCGCGGCGGCGACGAGCCGCGGCTTGGTCTTCCACTGGCGGTAGAGCGTGGACTTGGAGCACCGGGTGCGGGCGGCGACGCCCTCCATGGTCAGTACGTCGTAGCCCCCCTCCCTGAGCAGGTCGAGCACGGCCTCGTACAGCTCCAGCTCGCGCTCGGGCGTGATCTTGGAACGGCGTGCGGAGGCCGGGGGCGCGGCGGTCGCCGCCGTTGCCGTGGTCGCGGTGTCCTGCGTCGGCATGGCTCTTCCCTCGCTTCTGGAGGCCGTATCGATACGCGAGTGTACCGGTACGGTGGCGTATCGGTACACTCGCGTATCGCAGAAGCAATACCGTTCCGTCATGCAAAGGGGCCGCGCGATGAGCGCCCTGACCGAGCCGCCGGCCGAGCCCGCACCACAGGCCCCGGAACAGACCCCGGCACCGCTACGGGCCGGCCCGTCGGCGGAGCCCTCCGCGCGCGGCCGCAGCGCCGCACGGCCCCCGCTCGTCCGTGAGCTGCTGCTCGTCGCGGGCCTCTTCCTCGTCTACAAGTTCGGCAGGCAGGCCGCGAACGGGCACGAGGGCCGGGCGTTCCGCAACGCCGACCGCGTGTGGGGCGCCGAGCGCGCGGCGCACCTGCCGGGCGAGGGCATCGTGCAGCATGTGCTGCTGCACAGTGAGACGCTGATCCAGCTCGCGAACACGTACTACGCGGCGGTCCACTTCCCCGCGACCGTGCTCTTCCTCTGCTGGCTCTACTGGCGCCGTCCCGCGCACTACCTCCGCTCGCGGCGCGTGCTGGCCACCGTGACGGGGGCCGCGCTCGCGCTGCATCTGCTGATGCCGCTCGCCCCGCCCCGCATGCTCACCGCCGCCGGGCTGGTGGACACGGCGCAGGTGTACGGGCCCTCGGTGTACGGCGCCGTGCCGGAGAGCGATTCCATGGCGAACCAGTTCGCCGCGATGCCCTCGCTGCACTTCGGCTGGGCGGTGGCGGTGGCGGCCGGGCTCATCGCCGCCACCCGTACCCGCTGGCGCTGGCTGTGGCTGCTGCACCCGCTGGCCACCCTGCTCGTGGTCGTGGGCACGGCCAACCACTACTGGCTGGACACGATCGCGGCCACCGTCCTGCTCGCCCTGGCCGCTGCGCTCATCCGCCTGCCGGACGCGCTGGACGGCGGCCACGGGCCCGAGCCGCACGAGGACACCGCCCCGGCGCGGGAGAAGAAGGGCGCGGGCGGACGGCGGTACGGGCGCGGGGCGGCACCGCACGGCGCGGCCCGGAGCGAGGGGCTGCCGGGGTGCGGCTGCCCGTTCCGTGTCCGGACGGGGACGGCGCACGGTGAGAAGGGCCCGCCCTCCGTACCCCACCAGGCGCAGACCCCCTACGCGCCGAGTCCCCCACCGTCGCCCCTGAAGGGCCGTAGGTGCTTCGTCGGCACGGTGTATCCCCTCCCGACCGCTCCCCCGCCCCGGCCGACGGGCTGGTCGGCCGCACGGCGTACGGCTCCGTTCCCCGTCCCATGGCCCCCTCCGGAGGCACGCGGCTCACCATGGAGGAGCGCCGGGGAGCGTGCACGTCCCGTCGGAGCGGGGTAACGACACCCGAATTCGACACTTCCATAGACGGCTGCGCATCACAGCGTAGACAATCGGCAGACAGACTCCACATGGATGTCCGGGCCCCGGGGCAGTGCCCCCTCGCACGGACATCCGGCCCCGCTCCCACCTTCCCGTCGCGCGATGCGCGGGGATAGCGTCCGGAGCGCGGCGGACCGCGCCCTCCCCCCCCTCGGGGCGCGGTCCGCGTTTTTCAGGGGTGCCACGGCCCGGCCCGTGCCCCGGTGGCCCTCGTACCCGGTTCCCTGGTCCGGCCGCCGGTCCCGTCGCGCCTCCCGTCGCAGGCCGAGGCAACCGATTGGCCGAACGTCTCGGGAGCGGCCCCGTCGTTGGCACTGTGTGATCACAGTCGAGCCACTTCCGCCCCACACAGCACCATGCGCCCCACGGCCGCGCGGGCACGGGCCGGAGTCGGCCGATGGCCGCCTGCCCCGCCTGGCCCGCCCGTGCCACGCGTGGTGCCGTCCGGCGTCCGCGCCGGGACGCCCGCGTGCCCGCACGCCCCACATGACGCCATGGTCCGGCACACCGTGCGCCGGGACGGGTCTCCAGGCCGGGCCGTACGAGAGGAAGGCTTGATGAGCAAACGTCAGAAGGGCCGTAAGCACCGCACGGTCAACCGCACGCCCCGCCCGCGCGGAGCGGGCCGCCGCACGCGCGGGGCCATGCCCGGGCAGACCAGTTCCGCGCCGCCGCCCCGCGCGCAGGCGCCGGAGCCCGCCGCGAAGGCGTCCACGGCGAAGGCTGCCGCGACGGAAGCGGGCACGGGCACGAGCGGGGGTGCAGGCGCGGGAGGGGACGCCCCGGTCTTCTCCGGGCCCGCGCGGGACGGCGGCCTCGGCCGCAACGCGGCCCGCACCTGGGAGCGGCTGGAGGGCAGCGCGGACGGGACCACCGTGGACGAGCTGTGCGCGAGCGTCGGCTACACCGCGCCCACCATCCGCAAGCACCTGTCGGGCCTGGCCGAGCACGGCATGGCCGAGGAGCGTGACGGTCGCTGGTACGCGGCCCAGGACGGCCCGGACGCGCGGTCGAAGCGCTCGGAGCGCGAACCCGAGCACGCCTCCCGCTGAGCGCGAACGCGACGGCGAAATCGGCCGCGGACATGAACGGACCGGCCCCGGCCAGCATGTGCCGGCCGGGGCCGGTCCGGTTCCGTACCGCCCCTCACCGCCGGGGCGTCGGCGTCGGCGTCGGGCTACAGCGTCAGCAGCGCCCTGACCGGCAGCCGCGCGTCGGCCAGGGGCCGCATCGCCATCCGAAGCAGCACCAGGGTGCTGTCGTCACCCGCCGTGCGGTTGGCGCTGAGTTCGCCGCAGGCCAGACACTGGTGGATGAGCATCCACTCCCCGTCCGGCCTGACGCTCAGGCACAGCGCGTTCATACGCGCCCGGCACTCCGCGCTCCGGTCGCCGGGAACGCGCTGGTCGACATGACGGCTCGTCAGACAGTACGGGCAGTGGTTGCGGTGTGCCGTGCCCGGTGCCGTCAGCGGTACGTCCAAGCGGCAGCCCACGCACCGGAACGCGTCGCCCGGCGCGCCGCCGGGACCGTGCAGCACGTCCTTGGGCCGCTGCGCGCGCCGCCGCTGGGAGCGCTGGGGCCGCTGGGAGGGTTTACGTCGTGGCATGACCGTCTCCTCCCGTCTCACAGATCGCCGAACGCTTCGAGCGGGAACGGCGGTTGGGCGAGTGGGCGTACGGCCATGCGCATCAGGATCAACTGGTTGTCGTCCCCGCACACGGGGCTGGAGGTCAGCTCGTCGCACCGGGTGCAGCGGTGGATGACCATCCAGTCGCCGGTGCGGAGCACCGCTATGGCGATGGGCGTCATCCGCGAGCCGCACTCGGAGGGCCCGCCCTCGACGTGGTCGTGGACGTGCCGGGAGTGGACACAGCTCGGGCAGTGGTTGCGGCGGCTGCCGTCGGGGGCGAGCGCGGTCACGGTGAGACCGCACCACAGACAGCGGAACGTGTTGGTGCGCGCGAAAGGACTCGCGGAAGAACTTGTGGAAGAACCCGTGGAAGAACTGGGGCCGGGGATGTCGTTGTCGTTCAGCACCCGGAATACTCCTTGCCGAGAAATGAGTCAGCTACAGCAGGAGCAGGCCGAGCGGCCTCGGAGGGAATGTCCCGGATTTCGGCCACCGCACCATGAGGTGCGGGCATGCCGGTACTCCGGACGCGTCGCGCCGGTGCCGGTTGCGGTTCCGGAAAAGGATCAGCGGCGCGAAGAGTCCGTCGTACGGTGAGGCACGCTCGGCTTGGGCCGGGTCATAAACGCCTTCTTTCCAGGGCTCGGCCCCGAGTGGTTCGCATGGCGGACGTGGGCACGTTAGCAGCGGCTTCGCGCGACGCGCCAAGGGTTTTCCCGGCCGCTCCGCCGACCGGCGCACGTCGGCCGGTCGGCGGCCCCGGACCGTCGGACCAGGTCCCGGGCCTGGGCCCTCACCGGTTCAGACGCGGTCGAGCAGTTCCGCGTGCCCCTGCGCCCGCGCACAGTGCGCACAGCAGAAGAAGTGGCCCTCGGTCTCCAGGCCGTGGCCCAGAATGCGGCAGTTGCAGTTGTCGCACACGGGCGCCAGCTTCTGCGCCGCGCATTCGAAGCTGTCGAAGATGTGCGGAACCCCGGCGGTACGCACCTCGAAAGCCATCGCGTAGTCGTTGCCGCAGACCTCGCATTCGGCCATTTCCGATCACTCCGTTTCTGTGCTGGCTGGTCGGCGCTGTCCGTGCCGCCGATTCCTGGGCTGCCGATGATCCGGGCGCGCCGCCCCTTTCGCGGGCGCCCGAAATCCAGCATCCAGTACCGGGGGCGTGCGGTTCGGCGGCCTTGCCGGGACGCGCGAGGCGGGCCCGCGGCTATCACTCCGCTGGCCGACCCACGTACCGCCCACCGGCCCCGTACCGGTCCCGTACCGCCTCTGACCGCCCGTGACCGCCCGTGACCGCCCCGGCGAGTGCGCGCGGCGAACCGCCCCGGCTTGTCCTGGATCCGATTGAACGGCGGCCCGGCGCGCGGCATGCTGAGGCCATCCGACGTGCCGGTCCGAGCCAGAGCCGACAGCCCCCGAGAGTGGGTCCCCCGATGCCTTCCGCGGCCGGGCGCTGCGAAGCCTGCGGCGCCGAACTGCCCGCCCGTTCCCCGGACACGCGCCCGAAGCCGGGACGTCCGGCTCGGTACTGCTCCGGCGCGTGCAGGCAGCGCGCCTACCGCAGGCGGACCTCGTCGGCAGCCCCCAAGCGCGCGACCTCGACCGCGCCCACGTCCACGCCCGCGCCCGCACCGGCTCCCTCCCCGTCCCCCGTCGTACGGTCGGCGCCACGGGCCGCCGGGCGGATCGCGGCGCCGCTGGACAGCTTCGTCGGCCGGACGCGTGAGCTGCGGGAGGCCGGGGCGCTGCTGGAGAGCTACCGGCTGGTCACGCTCACAGGGCCCGGCGGGGCGGGAAAGACCAGGCTGGCGGTCGAGTTGGCCCTGCGGGTGCGGCCCCGCTACGGCGACGGCGTGTGGCTCGTCGAACTGGCGCCGCTCATGGACGGGACGCGGCTGGCCGACACCGTCGCCGGGCGCCTGGGCGTGCCCGAGGAGGCGGGGCGGCCCGTCGCCGACACGCTGGCCGAGGCGCTGGCCGGACACCGGTCGCTGCTCGTGCTGGACAACTGCGAGCACCTGGTGCGCGAAGCGGCCGGGTTCACGGAGCGGCTGCTGCGCCGCTGCCCGGGGCTGCACGTCCTCGCGACGAGCAGGGAGTCGCTGGACGTGCCGGGCGAGGCGGTCTTCCGGGTGCCTGAACTGTCCCTCCCGGAACGCGCCGGACCCGAGCCGCACGAGCCGCCCGAGCCGCATGAGCCGCCCGAGCCGTCAGCGTCGCCGGAGCCCTCCGCGTCCCGTCGGCGCCCCGCACCCCGTGCCGACGCCGCCTCGGACGCGGTGCGGCTCTTCGTCGAGCGGGCCACGGCCGTCGCTCCGGACTTCACGCTGACCCGCGCCAACTCCCGTGCCGTGGCCGACATCTGCACCCGCCTCGACGGCATGCCCCTGGCCATCGAGCTGGCGGCGCGACGGGTGCGGCTGCTGCCCGTGGCGGAGATCAGCGCCCGCCTGGACGACCGCTTCCGGCTGCTGACCTCCGGCGCGCGGACGGCCGACGCGCGCCACCAGGACCTGCGGACCACCATCGAGTGGAGCCACGACCTCCTGGAAGCCGCCGAACAGGCCCTGCTGCGGCGGCTTTCGGTGCTCGTGGGCGGCTTCGGCGTCGAGTCCGCGACGGCCGTGGGCGCCGACGGGAACCTGGTGGAGCCGGGGCAGGTGCTGGGGCTGCTGGCGGGTCTGGAGAGCCGCTCGCTGATCGTGCCGGAGCGCGACGCGGCACGCGGCAGGTTCCGTCAGCTCGAATCGATCCGCCTGTACGCGCGTGAACTGCTGGACGGGGCACGGGAGACGGACGCCGTCATGGAGAGGCTCGTGTCGCGGTTCGTCACGCTGGCGGAGCCGGTCGCCGGGGACGCGATGCTGCACTGCTACCAGGAGCTGGAGCCGCTCGACGCCGAGAAGCCCAGCCTGGACGCGGCACTGGAGTGGTGCGCAGGGCGCGGCGACACCAGACGGCTCGCGCTGGCCGCCGCGCTCGGCCGGTGCTGGCGGCACCACGGCCACTTCTCGCGGGGCCACGCGCTGCTGACCACGGCGCTGGCGGAGTCGGCCGCTGACCACCCCTGCCGTGGCGCGGCGCTGGAGCAGGTGGCGGCGCTGGCCGCGGCGCGCGGTCTGCACGCCGAGGCCGGAGCGGCGGCGGCCGAGGCGGAACGGCTCGCTGCGGCCTCCGGGCACCCGGTCCCGCTGGGCCGCGCCCTGAACACCCTGGCCCTCGTCCAGCTCGCCGACGGCCGTGCCGAGGACGCCTTCGCCACGGCGGGCCGCTGCCTGCGACTGGTCGAGCCGCTGGGCCGTCCCCTGGACACGGCCGTCTATCTGCACAACCGGGCCTGGTTCGCCTTGCAGTGCGGCCGTACGGAACTGGCCGACCAGCTCATGCGGCGCTGTCTGCCCATGTACCGCGCGCACTCCCCGCATCCGCTGCCGCCGGAGTGGTCGCACACTGCCGGGGTGCTGGCGCTGGCCGTCGGCGACGTGGCGCACGCGGAGGAGCGGCTGCGCGAGGGGCTGCGCACCTATCTGCCCCCGTCCGCGTACGCGTCCACTTCCGCGTCCGCGCCCGCGGTCACGGACTCGGCTCCGGTTCCCGCGTCGGCCGCGTCCGGTGTGCTGCCCGTCGTCGGGATCGAGCTGCTGGAGGGGCTGGCCATCGCGGCGGCCGGGAGCGGACGGCCGCTGCGGGCGCTGCGCCTCGCCTCGGCTGCCGAGTCCGTGCGCCGTAGGCGGCGCATCCGTGCCGCCGGGTCCGACGGGGCCGACGGCGACGGGCTGAAGCGGGCGCTCGCACGGGCCCGGGTGCGGCTCGCCGCCGCCGAGGCGGCGCGGGCGACGGCCGAGGGCGCGCGGCAGCGGCTGCCCGAGGTCCTGCGCTACGCGGTGGACGGCGTCTGGGAGGTCCCCTCCGTGGAGAGCGTGCCGCTCACGGCGCGGGAGATCGAGGCGGCGCTGCTGGTGACGGAGGGCTACACGAACCGTCAGATAGCGTCCCGGCTGCACATCTCGGAGCGCACCGTGGAAGCGCACCTGGCCAGCATCAGGACGCGGATCGGGCTGCGGTCCCGGGCGCAGCTCGCGAGCTGGGCGGTCCGGCATCTCGACGACGGCGCCCTGGCCTGAAGCCCGCACCGCCCGCACCGCGCGCCCCCGTCGTCCGGGCCGAGCGCTCGTCGGCACCAGCACTGGCCCCGGTCCCGGCACGAGCACCGTCCTCCGCCATCGCGCGGCTCAGCGCGCGCATCCCGTGGTAGAGCCGCGCCTTGACGGTCCCGGCGGGCAGCCCCAGCGCACGCGCCGCCTCCTGGACCGTCCGGCCCCGGAAGCAGGTCTCCTCGAACGCCTGCCGGTACTCGACGGGAAGCGCGCGCATCGCCTCCGCCACGGTCTCGCCCTTCGACGTCGGCATGGTCCGTCCGCCCTCCCGGCTCGTGGACACCCCAGCCTGCGCGACACCCCGGCACGGCCGCATCGGGTGAAACCGCGAAGGGTTTCCGTGACGGATTCCGTGCAGGTGGGAGCGGGTACGGCCGGGCACGGGGCCGGGCGGCGTGACGAAACGCCGTGACGCGACGAGGCGCGACGCGGGGTTACGCGGCGGCGTCCGGCGCGTCGCGGCGGTAGACGGAGTCGAGCACCTGGTCCTTCGCCGGGCCCCGCACCCGCCAGCGCAGCCGCCACTCGTCGGGCGAGATGACCGTGAAGGTGCCCTCGTAGCGGTCGGCGGCGCACGGGTGGACCGCCGTCCACCGTCCCTCGCGCAGGTCGAGCGTGTGGAAGGGGCGGCCGTCGCCGAAGGCGACCTCGGCCGTGCCGTCCGCGAGCGGGCGCACGCGCAGCGTCCGCCCGGCCTCGCGCGCCGCGCCCTCCCACACCAGCACGCCCTCCTCGACGTGCAACCACTCCCCGCTCTCCGTCGCACGGAAGTCCGCCGTGCCGGTGAAGCGGCCGGAGTGCCCCGAGGTCTCCTCGCGCAGCTCGCGTTCGACCCGCCATCTCCCGGCCAGATACGCGAGCGCGTCGGGCACGGGATGGGCGGGGAGAACGGGGGCGGGGCCGGGGCCGGTCGGGGCGGCGGCCCGGCGCGTCGGGTGGCTCTCGGAGGGCATGCCCCCAGTCTCCCAGCGCCCACCCGCCCGGCACGGCGCGGGCACCCGACGCGCCCCGGCCCGAACCGTCACGCCGCCGGAAGCCCCAGGAGCCTGCGGGTCACGGTGTACGGGGACTCGTCGCGCTCGCGGGCCAGCGCGATCACGGCGCGGCAGGCCAGCTCGTTCACGCCAAAACTCAGCGCCTCCTGGGAGACCCCGGAGGCGGCCTCGGCGCCGCGGCGTTCGTCGCCGTCGGCGCAGGCCGCCACATAGACCGCCGCCGCCTCGAAGAGATTGCCCTCGCGGCGCGCGGGACGGGCACGCTCCGAGTCAGGACGCGGGCGCTCCGGCGGGGTCCACACGGCGATGGCCCACTCGCGGATCCTCTTCCACACGTGAATTCCTCCCTCGGGCGGTCAACCCCGCGGATGGTTCAAGTGTGCCTCACCGTGCGCGTGTTGGCCCCGGCGCGCGCTGCGGTGCCGCGTCGGCGCCGGAGCAGGTGTGCGCTGCGGGCATCCGCTCCTCGACGGGTATCAGCGCGGTGAGTCCCGCGATGTCGATGAGCCGGCGGACGAAGGGGTCGGCGGTGACGATCAGCAGCCGTCGGTCGTCGGCGCGCAGCCGCCGGTAGAGGCGGTGGAGCCCGCCGAGCCCGCTCGCGTCGATGAAGGTGACCTTCCGCAGATCGGCCACCACCTCCGGCTCGCTCCCGAGGTCGGTCCCCTGGAGGAAGTCGGCTCCCGCCGGGGCGACGACGAGGTCGATCTCCCCGCTCAGCTCGACCACGAGGGTCCGCCCGAGGGAGTACCGCCTGATCTGTTCGCCGGGATGCCATGTGGCCATCCGCTCCCCCTCTTCCGCCTCGGCCCGGGTCTCGCCGCATACTCCCGCCGCAGCTGCCGGAGCGCATGGGGCCCAATGGGGCACATCGCGCCGGGGCACATCGCGGCACCGGGCCCGGCGCGCCCCGGTGATCGTTTCGGTGCCGTGCCGGGGCGGGTATCCCGCGGCCACGTACGCGCCGCCCCGGCCGTACGGCTCCCGGCCGCGCCGGGCGGGAGGAGACGGCGCCACCGGCGAGCCCCGCCACCCACGCCACGTCGGCCGGTGCCCTTTCGGAGGAGGCTTCATGACCAGGCTCGAACGACGGCTGCCGCGCCCGAAGGACCTCGCGCCACTGCTGCGGCTGCGGGCCCGTGAGCCGGACGCGGTCCGCAGGCGGCTGGCGCAGGCGCACACCATCGGGGACCTGCGCCGCATCGCCAGGCGCCGCACACCCGCCGGGCCCTTCCACTACACCGACGGCGCGGCGGACAGCGAAGGGGGCCTCCGACGGGCGCGGGAGGCGTTCGCCGACCTGGAGTTCCGGCCCGGCGTGCTGCGGAACGTCGCCGAGGCCGACTTGTCGACGGCCGTGCTGGGCGCGCGCTCGGCGCTCCCCTTCGGCATGGCGCCCACCGGCTTCACCCGGATGATGCACGCGGCGGGAGAGCGTGCCGTCGTCGCCTCGGCGGCCCGCGCCGGTATCCCCTACGCGCTGTCCACGATGGGCACCACCTCCATCGGCGACGTCGCGGCGGCGGCGCCCTCGGCCCGCAAGTGGTTCCAGCTCTATCTGTGGAAGGACCGCGAACTCTCCCTCCGGCTGGTGGCGGACGCGAAGGCCGCAGGGTACGAGGCGCTGCTCGTCACCGTCGACGTGCCCGTCGGCGGCAACCGGCTGCGCGACCTGCGTCTGGGCATGACGATCCCGCCGCAGCTCACGCTCAAAACGTTCCTGGACGCGTCGTACCGCTGGGAATGGTGGTTCAACTTCCTCACCACCGAGCCCCTGTCCTTCGCCTTCGACAAGGAGGGCGAGGGGGCGCTCAGCGAGATCGTCGCCAAGCTCTACGACCCGACCGTCACCTTCGAGGACCTGTCCTGGATACGGGAGGCGTGGGACGGGCCGCTGATCGTCAAGGGCGTCCAGACCGTGCGCGACGCGGAACGGGCCCTGGAGCACGGCGCCGACGGGATCGTCGTCTCGCACCACGGCGGACGCCAGCTCGACCGCGCGCCCGTCCCCCTCCATCTGCTCCCGGAGATCGTCGGCGCTGTGGGCGCGCGGGGCACGGTCATGCTCGACAGCGGCATCACGAACGGCGGCGACATCGTGGCCGCGCTCGCCCTGGGCGCCGACTTCACCCTCGTGGGGCGTGCCTATCTCTACGGGCTGATGGCGGGCGGCGAGGCGGGCGTGGACCGGTGCGTGGAGATCCTCGCCGCCGAGATCGAGCGCACGATGAAGCTCCTCGGGGTGACCAGCGTCGCCGAACTGTGCCCGGACCATGTGCGGCTGATGTCCCGTCGGGCGCCCGTGCCCCGCTCCGGCTGACCACCCCGGAAGGACCGGTCGCGGGCCGCGCGCGTACGGGGCGCCCTCACACCTGCCGGACGAGGGCGCCTTCCGGGACGGGGGCCGGGCGGCGGCACGTGGTGGTGACCTCGGCCCGGCCCTCGCCCTCGGCCGCGTCCAGCAGGGACTCCATCACGTCCAGCACATGCAGGGCGACCTCGCCCGAGCAGCGCTGGGGCGTCCCGTCCCGCGCGGCCCGCGCGAGGTCGGCCAGCCCGATGCCGCGCCCGGCGTCCGCGTACCCCTGGGCCGGTGGCACGGCCCGCCACGTCGGGTCCTGCGCGGTCAGCAGCTCGACCTGCCCCTCGAACCTGTTGGGGTCGGGGACGGAGACGCTGCCGTCCGTGCCGTACACCTCTATGCGGGGCAGCCGCGCCGCGTGTATCTCGAAGCTCATGACCACGGTACTCAGGGCGCCCCGCTCGTGCTGGAGGACGCCGGTGACGTGCGTGTCCGTCAGCACCGGGAACGGCTCGCCCCGTCGCGGACCGCTGCCCACGGTCCGCTGGGCCCCGGAGCGCGAGGAGGCGCCCAGCACGGACCGCACCGGGCCGAGCAGATGCACCAGTGAGGTCAGGTAGTACGGGCCCATGTCCAGCAGCGGGCCCGCTCCCGGCGCGTAGAGGAAGGCCGGGTCGGGATGCCAGTCGTGCCCAGCGCAGGTGAAGAACGCGGTCGCGGCCACCGGTTCGCCGATCAGGCCGCCGTCCACCACGGCACGCGCCGTCTGGAGCCCGCGCCCCAGCACGGTGTCGGGCGCGCAGCCGACGAGGACGCCCGCCTTGTCGGCAGCGGCCAGCACGGCCATCGCCTCCTCGCGGGTGGCCGCGAGCGGCTTCTCGCCGTGCACGTGCTTGCCGTGGGCGAGCGCCGCGTGCGCGACGGTGGCGTGCGCCGCGGGGACCGTCAGATTGAGGACGACGTCCACGTCGGGCGCGGCGCACAGTTCCGCGACGGTCAGCACCCGGGTGCCGGGCCGCCCGGCGGCGGCCTGCTCGGCGCGGCTCCGGTCGAGGTCGGCGACGGCGGTCAGCTCAAGACCGGCCGCCGCGCCGTGCGTGTCGAGGTAGTCGAGATACTGGCCGCTGATCTTGCCCGCGCCGACGAGCCCGACCCTCATCGCGCCTCCACGCCCGCGCGCAGGGCCGGGTCAGGGCGTCCTCTTCGTGTTCGCGCTCCTCGCGTCGGCGCTCCTCGCGTGGGCACGGTTCGTGGGGGCACGGTTCGTGGGGGCACGGTTCGTGGGGGCACGGTTCGTGGGGGCACGGT
>NZ_BAAGSO010000118.1:329164-356931 GCF_054782395.1 Streptomyces daliensis
CGTACGCCGAGTGCGGGGGCGGTGCGACGGGCGTGGTGCGACGGGTTGCGTGCGGCGCTGTGCGGTCGTGGGTACTCCCGTGCGGAGGGCCCGGCGATCTCCCACTGTCACCCGTGGCCGGGACGAAGTCCATGCCCGGGGCGCGAACTCGGGCGGGAGGCGGCGGCCGGTGAGTGGACGCGCCAGATCACGTTGACGCCCACCTCACCGGGGGCCTCCGCGCCCTCGGGCACCGGCACGCGCTCGACCTCCGTGAAGCCCAGACGGCGGGGTACGCCCTCGCTCGCCAGGTTCGCCGCGTCGTGGTGGATCTCCACGCGGTCCGTCCCCGTCAGCGCGAAGCCCTGCTGGAGGAGGGCCGCCGCGGTCATGGTGGCGAGGCCCCGGCCCGTCCATCCGGGGTGGAGCCAGTAACCGATCTCCAGTCCGCCGAGGCCGATCCGCCGCATGAGCCCGCAGCTCCCGATCACCTCGCCACCGGAGGTGATCGCGTAGTTGTACGCCTGCCCTGACGCCCACTCCTCGTCGCTCCGCGCCAGAAAGGCGGCGATCGCGTCGCGGTCGTGGTGAGCCGCCCACGGCATCCACGGGCGCAGATGGGCGAGCGATTCGGTGGCCACCCGGTTCAGGGTGTCGATGTCGTCCGCGCGCCACCGGCGCAGTTCCACCTCGTCGAAGGCGACGGTCTCAGCAGGCTGCTCCATACCAGGGGATGCTCCTCCGAACGGGCGCCCACCAGCAACGCGTTTACCGTCGACGGTCACCGCCGCCCCTCACCGTCACGCACCTCCACCAGGGCGCACCGCACAGGCCCGTACGGGTCCGATACGCCACACGCGGGCCCGACACGCGGGGTGCGCCGCGGGTGCGGACCGCACACTCGTGCCCGGCGCGCCGATGATCGTCGCGGTCGCGCCCACACCCTCATCCCGCGCCCCCTGGAGATCCCTCCATGAGACCCGCGAGTCCTATGAGACGCCGCACGCTGCTCCTCTCGGGCCTGGCCGCCGGAGCCGCGGCAGCCACCAGTCCGCCCGCCACCGCGCGCCCACGACGCGACGCACCCCCGGCGGCAACCCTCCCCGCCGCAGCTCAGAAACCGCTCCACGAGACCCGCACCCTGGCCGTCTCCGGCAAAGGCGCGCACACCTACCGCATCCCGGCGCTCACCGTGACCCGCGACGGGACCCTGCTCGCCGCCTACGACCGGCGCAACCGCAGCGGGCGCGATCTGCCCGGTGACATCGACATCATGGTCAGGGCCAGCCGCGATCTGGGCAGGACCTGGAGCGCGCCCCGCGTCGCCGTCACCCATCCCTCCGACGGTTCCGGGGTGGGCGATCCGAGCCTGCTGGCCGACCGGGACACCGGCCGCGTCTTCCTCTTCCACGCCTTCGCGCCGCGCGGCGTCGGCTTCCTCACCTCGGGCCGCGGCAACGACCCCGAGAGCCGCGAGATCCTCCAGACCGACTGCGCGTGGTCCGACGACGACGGCGCCACCTGGCATCACCGGCGCCTCACCCCGCACCTCAAGAACCCCGCGTGGAACGGCATGTTCGCCGCCTCGGGAACCGGCATCCAGCTCTCCTCGGGGCGGCTGCTCCAGCAGTACGTGGTGCGGCACGACGGCCACAACCGCGCGGCCAGTGCCTACAGCGACGACCACGGCGCGACCTGGCGCCTGGGAGAGCCCACCCGCGCCGACCTGGACGAGAACAAGGCCGTCGAGCTGGCCGACGGCACCGTCATGCTCAACTGCCGTGCCACGAGGGGCACTCGGCGCCTCGTCGCCTACTCACGCGACGGCGGGCTCAGCTACGGTCCGCCCCGCCCCGACCGCGCGCTGGCCGACCCCAAGGTCAACGCCGCCGTGCTGCGCTACGCGCCCGGTACCGGCACGACGAAGACCGACGAGACGGAGGCCGACGAACCGGAGGCGAACTGGCTGCTGTTCAGCAACCCCCGCCACCCCACCGAGCGCCGCAACCTCACGCTCAGCCTCTCCCGCGACAACGGCCGCACCTGGCCCGTCTCCCGGACGGTGGAGAAGGGCCCGGCCGCGTACTCCGCCATGACACGCCTCCCCGACGGCACGATCGCCCTCCTCTACGAGGCCGGGCCGTACGGCAGGCTCGTCTTCGTCCGCTTCAACCTCGCCTGGCTGCTCAAGAAGTGACGGGCCAACAGGCGGCGGAGTCAGAGCACCCCGGCCACGGGCTCCCTGCGGGCCACGTCGATCAGCGACAGGTCGGTGATCTTCAGGCTCGGCGAGACCGCGAGCGTCAGCGTGGACACGCTCATGAAGGGGTTGAGGTGGTCCCAGCCCCACTCGGTGAGGGCCGTACGGACCGCGCGGGCCCGGTCGGCGACGTCGTCGGGCACGCCCCGCGACATCACACCGCCCACCGGCAGCGGCATCCGCGCGGCGACCCGCTCGCCGTGGACGACGGCGACCCCGCCGCCGTCGTCCACCACGGCGGCGGTGGCGGCGGCCATCGCGGCGCGGAAGGTGCCGACGGTGAGCAGGTTGTGGCTGTCGTGCGCGTAGGTGGTGGCCACGGCGCCCGGTGACAGCTCGCGCCCCACCAGGGGCGCGAAGACGGCTCCCGCGCGGCCGTACCTGTTGCGCACGCGCACCAGCGTGACGCGTCCCTCCCACTGGACCTCGCCGCCGCTGACCGGCAGTTCGGCCTCGACGGGCTCGGTGTAGGTGTCACGGGAGTTGACCCGCATGGCGCGGAAGCGGTGGGTGCCGTCGGGCAGGTCGACGCGCCAGCGGAAGGCGTCCTCGTCGGGCCGCTCCACCCGCACGGTGCCCGCGAGCGCCCCGCCCTCCTCGCGCACCCCGGTCTCGGCACGCACCCCGGTCTCCGCGCGCCGCGTGCCCGCCCGCCCGTCTCCCCGCTCCGTCCCCTCGCCGCCGGTTTCGGCGTCGACGGCCACACCGTCGCGGCCGACGATCCTGCCGCCCGCGAAGACGAGCGCCGGGTCGAAGTCGCCGAGTCCGCCACGCAGCAGCACGAGGTCGGCGCGCTTGCCGGGGGCGACCACGCCCCGGTCGTGGAGCCGGAGCCGCTGGGCCGGGGTCCAGGTCATGGCGCGCAGCGCGGCGGCGGGCGGCAGCCCGGCCCGTACCGCGACGCGGCCGATGTGGTCGAGGTGCCCGGTGTTGACAATGTGGTCGGCGGCGAGGTCGTCCGTGACCAGGCACAGCGGCGGCAACTGCGGCAGGGCCAGCAGCGCCGCCACCACGTCGGGCAGCAGGCACTTCTCCTGGAGCATCATCAGCATGCCCATCCGGGCCTTCTCCAGGACCACTTCGGTGCGGTTCTTGGTGTGGTCCGAGTCGACACCCGTGGCCATGTACGCGCTCAGGTCCGCACCGCTGAGGTTGGGGCAGTGGCCGTCGAGGATCACACCGTGGTCGGCCGCTGCCCCGATGACGTCGGCCATGCGCGGGTCGCCGGAGACGACGGCCCGGTAGTCCATCACCTCACCGAGCGCGATCACGTCGGGCCATCCG
The DNA here is from genome assembly GCF_054782395.1 of Streptomyces daliensis. Lineage (NCBI taxonomy): Bacteria > Bacillati > Actinomycetota > Actinomycetes > Kitasatosporales > Streptomycetaceae > Streptomyces > Streptomyces daliensis. The sequence continues at coordinate 332,688 of NZ_BAAGSO010000118.1, forward strand.
AGCATCTCGGCGATGTCGTCGGCGTCCAGGCTCGCGCCCGCGTGCTCCAGCCCGGCCAGCGCCGGGACGCACGAGGGCACGCCCCACAGTTGGGTCTGCGCGGTGTCCCTGCCCGCCTCGATCATCCAGCGCATCGCCTCGGCGCCCGCCACGTTGACGATCTCGTGCGGGTCGGCCAGGACGGTGGTGGTGCCCCGGGCCAGGGTGAGGGAGGCGAAGGTGTGCGGGGTCAGGAAGGAGCTCTCCACGTGCATGTGCGCGTCCACGAACCCGGGCGCGATCAGCAGCCCCGTGGCGTCCACCCTGTCGTGTGCCTCGGCGGGCGCGTCCGGGGGCAGCACACCGCTGATGGTGTCGCCGCGCAGCAGCACGTCGGCCGCGAACTCCTCGCCGGTGAAGGCCGAGACGACACGTCCCCCGGTGATGCGGATGTCGTGTGTGCTGTGGTCACTCATGCGTGTGTGCTCCAGGGTCCGGGGTTCGCGGCCGGTCACGCCGGTCAGGGGACGAGGGTGTAGAAGTAGTAGCCGAGCGGGATCATGACGATCCACAGCCCCCACGGGATCTCCCGGAGGCGCCCGGAGACGGCCTTGACGAGGACGTGCGCCGCGAGTCCGACGGCGATGCCGGTGCCGAAGTTGCCGAAGAAGACGGTGGTGGCCACGGTCAGCGCGGCCGGGATGGCATTGGTCGGCTCCTTGAAGTCCACGTTGCGCAGCGCGCCGAGCATGGTGAGCCCGATGAACATCAGGACCGGTGCCGTGGCAGCCGACGGGATCAGGGTGGCGAACGGTGTGACGAGCAGCAGCGCGGCGAAGGCACCCGAGGCGACGACGGACGACAGGCCCGTACGTCCTCCGCTGTCGGCACCGGCCGAGGACTCCAGGTAGGCGGTCATGCTGGGCGCCCCGAGCCCGGCGCCCCCGATGACGGCGGCGGAGTCCACGTAGAAGGGCCTGCGGACACCGGGGATGTTGCCCTCGGCGTCGGTGAGTCCGGCCCGGCCCGCGACGGCCAGCAGGGTGCCCGTCATGGAGAAGAACTCCGAGACGAAGAAGGCGAAGATGTAGGGGAAGTACTCGGGCTTGAGCGCGCCGATCAGATCGACGTGGAAGGCGACGGGCCCGGGGCTGTCGGGGCTGCCGAAGAGGCTGTCGGGGATCTCGGTCACACCGAGCGGCACACCGGCCACGGTCACGACGGCGATGGTGATCAGGAAGGCGCCCGGCGCCTTGCGCGCGCTGAGCCCCGTCAGCAGGAGCAGCCCGCCGAGCGCCAGCAGCGCCGTGGGCTGGGAGAGGTCGCCGAGGGCGAGCGCGTCGCTCTCGGGCTTGGCCACGACGAGGCCGCTGTCCCGGAACCCGAGCAGCGCGATGAAGAGCCCGAGCCCGCCGCTGACCGCGTACTTGAGGTTCAGCGGCATCAGCCGCGTCACCAGATCGCGGATGCCCAGGGCTGTGAGCAGCAGGAACGCGATGCCCGACCAGGCGACCATGCCGAGCGCGTCGTCCCACGGGACGTGGTCCTGGCCGACGATGGTGACCGCCACCAGTGCCACGCCGCCGAGGCCGGGCGCGAGCACGAAGGGGAGGTTCGCGAACAGCCCCATGGCGAGCGTCGCGAGGACGATGGAGAGGATCACCCCGGTGGTGACCGGGCCGTGCGGGATCCCGGCCTTGGCGAGCTGGCCGGGCACGACAACGACCGCGTAGGCGGCGGCGACGAACATCGACAGCCCGGCGACGACCTCGGTGCGCGGCGTGCTGCCCCGCTCGCGGACGCGGAACGTGCGCTCCAGGAGCCCGGCCTTTGCGGCGGGCCCGCCTCCGGAAGCGGGCGCGGGTGTGGTTCCGGAGTCGGTCTCGGGGTGGGGCATGGCTACCTCGACGGGGATGGCGGGACCGCGAGCGGGGGCGGCCCGGAGCGGCCCGGCGGCGTCGACGGGACGGGAGGGCAGGACAGGGCGGGACAGAACAGGACAGGGACGGGTGGTGGCACGCAGACCTGGGAGCGAGGGCGCTCCCGGCTGGTTCCGGTCTCTGCAACCGTTCGGTGCAACCGGTTGCAGAGACCGGTTGCAGATAGGATGGCACGGCGCGGCGCCCCTGTGAAGACGGGCCCCGTCCCGGCGCGCCGAGCGCGGCGTCCGGGAGCCGACCGGCCGGAGGGGAACGAACGTGGCGACGCTGGCTGATGTGGCCCGCGAGGCCGGTGTGTCCAAGGCGACGGCCTCGCGCGCACTGATGCGCCCCGACATGGTGGCGACGGACACCCTGGAGCGGGTGCGGGCCGCAGCCGAGCGCCTGGGCTTCCAGGCCAACCGGGCGGCCCGCGCGCTGACCACGGGGCGCACCGGCATGGTCGGGCTGATCGTGCCCACCCTGGCCAACCCGTTCTTCGCGCCCCTCGTACTGGGCGCGCAGCGGGCGGCCGAGGAGACCGACAGCCATCTGCTGGTGGCCGTCTCCGAGTACAGCGCCGAGCGCGAGGAGGCGCTGGCCGCGCGGCTCTCGCAGCAGGTCGACGGGCTGGTCATGGTGGCGCCCGTCGGGGAGGACGCCGCGCTGCGGGAACAGGCGCGCCGCCGCCCGCTGGTCCTCGTCGACCGCAGGGTGGGGCGGCTGCCCGCTGTGGTCCTGGACACCGCGTCAGGCACGTCCGAACTCGTGGGCCATCTGCTGGAACTGGGCCACCGCACCCTCGGCTATGTGTCGGGGCCGCCGGGGTCCTGGGCGGACGAGCGGCGCCGCGAGGCCATCGCGCGCAGGACCGAGGAGGGCGGCGGGCGGCTGCGCGTGCTCGGGCCGCTGCCCCCGACCTTCGACGCGGGCATCGCGGTCGCGGGAGAGCTGCCCGGCGAGGTCACGGCCGTCATCGCCTACAACAGCTTCCTCGCGCTGGGCGTCCTCCACGGGCTGACGGCGGCCGGGGTGCGGGTGCCGGGGCGCGTCAGCCTGGCCGCCGCCGACGGGCTCACCGCGCTCGGGGCGACCACGCCGGGGGTGACCGCGCTGGACGTGCCCGTCGAAGAGGCGGGCGCGCTGGCGGTCACCCGTCTGCTGGAGGTGGGCGCGGGGGTGCGGCGCACCGTGTCCACGCGGCTGCCGACGCGGCTGAGGGTGCGCGAGTCGACGGCGCCGCCCGGCTGAGAGGCGACCCGTCGGCCCCAGGTGTCAGCGGGCCGCCGGGCGCAGCGTGGCCGGGTCGGTGCCGGGGAGCACGAGGCGCACTCCTTCGCGCTGGAGCCGCCCGGCGATGGGCGCCGGCGGTTCCTCGTCGGTGACGACCGCGTCCAGGCGGCCCCAGTCGCACAGCAGGACGGGCGCGGTGGCGGCGAACTTGCGGTGCCCGATCAGCAGGACGACGCGGTCGGCTATGTCCATCAGTGTCTCCTTGACCTGGCGTTCGACGTCGGCCGAGGCGTAGATTCCGCGTTCGTCGACGGCGGCGGCGCCGAGGTAGAACGTGCGCACCTTCAGGCGCTTGGCCATCTCCACGGTGGGGGTGCCGACGAGGGCGCGGCTCGGCGGGTAGAAGTCGCCGCCCAGGGCGATGCCGCGGACGCCGGGGCGGTCCATGAGCAGGTCGATGACGGGCACCGAGTGGGTGACGACGGTGCCGTGGAAGCTCTCGGGGAGCGCGTCGGCCAGCTGGAAGGCCGTGGTGCCCGCGTCGACGGCGATGACGTCGTCGTCGCCGACGCAGTTCGCCGCGATCCTCGGTGGCCTCACCCCGCTCATCGCCACCTCCCTGCTCGCCCTGGGCGGCGGGCGCCCCTGGCTGGTCGCCGCGTTCACCGCGGCCGTCGCGGCGCTGTCCTGGGTGTGCGTCCTGTTCATCGGCGACCACCGCGCGCACCGTACGGAAGGCCCGCGCACGCCGGGACGACCGGCGCCGCCCGAGGGCACCCCGCCGCCCCACCGCACCCCGATCTAGACTGGCCGGTGCCGATTCCCGTGCCGATTCCGGTGCCGATCCCCGCCCGCGAGGAGCCGTATGACCGCCGCGCCACCGCCGACACAGCCCTCGGGACGGCAGCGCGACGCGGCCCGTACCCGCGCCGAGATCCTGGACGTCGCGACGCAGGAGTTCGCGCGGCTCGGATACACGGGCGCCCGCATCGACGAGATCGCCGCGCGCATCCACACCACGAAGCGGATGATCTACTACTACTTCGGCGGCAAGGAGCAGCTCTTCACGGCGGTGCTGGAGCGGGCCTACACGGTCATCAGGCAGCAGGAGAAGGGGCTCGACGTCGGGCATCTGGACCCCGTCGCCGCCATCCGCCGCCTGGCCGAGCTGACCTTCGACCACCACGAGGAGCACCCGGACTTCATCCGGCTCGTGTCCATCGAGAACATCCACGAGGCCGAGCACATCACCGGCTCGGCGACGCTCAGCGAACTCAGCTCGCCCGCCATCGAGGTCATCGGCCGCATCCTCGAAGAGGGCCGCGCACAGGGCGTGTTCACGGCGGACGTGGACGCGGTGGACCTGCACGCGATGATCAGCTCGTTCTGCTTCTTCCGGGTCGCGAACCGGCACACCTTCGGTGCCCTCTTCGGCCGCGACCTGACGGCGCCGGACCGGCGGCAGCACTACCGCACGATGCTCGGCGACATGGTCCTCGCCTATCTGACCGGGGACACCGCGGCACCTCGCCGCCACTGAGCCACCGCCCCGTCCCGCCCCCTCCCGGTCACCCGGTGAAGTGTTTCGGCGAGATGTCTTGACAGTGACCCGAGAGCGGTTCACGATCCATACCCAGCGTAATTAACTATCTAGTACGTTAATTTTCCGCGCCCACCCGCGCCCACCCAGCCGGAGGCCCCGACGGCCCCGGCCCGCCGTGGAAACCCCCGGCGGGCCCGCCGCCCCTTCCCCACCCGCCCCACCACCCGACGCCTCCCGGCTCCCGGAGAGGCGCGGGTGCCCGCCCCAGAGGAGCACGCGTGTCCGCTCACTCGCACGACCCGTCGGCACCGTCGTCCCCGGGCCAGTCCCCCGAGTCGCCCGCGGCGGCCCGCGGCAAGCCACGCAAGGCGGCCCTCGCCGCGTGGATCGGCAGCGCGCTGGAGTACTACGACTTCTTCATCTACGGCAGCGCGGCGGCCCTCGTCTTCCCCAGAGTCTTCTTCGACCCCGACGACCCGGCGACCGCCACCCTCATCTCGCTGGCGACCTTCGGTGTCGCCTACGCGGCCCGCCCCGTCGGCGCGCTGATCCTCGGGCACGTCGGGGACCGGCTCGGACGGCGCAAGATCATGGTCTTCACGCTGATCCTGATGGGCCTGTCGACGTTCGTCATCGGCTGTCTTCCGACGTACGCGCAGATCGGCACCGCGGCACCCGTGCTGCTGGTCCTGATGCGCGTGTGCCAGGGCCTCTCGGCCGCGGGCGAGCAGGCCAGCGCCAACTCGATGACGCTGGAGCACGCCCCGGAGCACCGCCGGGGCTACTACACCAGCTTCACCCTCAACGGGACCCAGGCCGGGCAGATCCTGGCGACCCTCGTCTTCATCCCCGTCGCGGCCCTGCCCGACGAGCAGCTCTACACCTGGGGCTGGCGCATCCCCTTCCTGCTGAGCATCGCCGTCTCCGTCGTCGGCTACCTCATCCGCCGCAACCTGGAGGAGACCCCGGTCTTCGAGGACGCGTCCGCGAGCGACGCGGTCTCCAAGCTCCCCCTCGCCGACCTGCTGCGCGACCACTGGGCCGACGTGCTGCGCGTGGTCTGCGGCGCGCTCATCGCGACCGTCAGCACCATCTTCACGGTCTGGGCGCTGTCGTACGCGACGAGCGACGCGGCCGGGATGGACAAGTCCGCGATGCTGTGGGTCGGCGCGCTGGCCAACGCCGTCGCGCTGATCACCATCCCCCTGTGGGCGAAGCTCTCGGACCGTATCGGCCGCAAGCCGGTCTTCCTCTTCGGCTCCCTCGGCTCGGGTGCCATGGTCTTCGCCTATCTGTGGGCGATCTCGACGGGCAGCTACCCCCTGGTCTTCCTCACCGGCATCCTCTTCTTCGGTGTCGTCTACAGCGCGGCCAACGGCATCTGGCCCTCCCTCTACGGGGAGATGTTCCCGACGCGCGTGCGGCTGTCCGGCATGGCCATCGGGACGCAGATCGGCTTCGCCGTCGCCGGGTTCGCGGTCAGCTTCGCCGAGCAGCTCTCGGGCGGCGGCGAGTGGCTGGGCGTCGCGGTCTTCACCGCTGTCATCTGCGCGATCTGCTCCCTCGCCATCGCGACCGGGCGCGAGACGCACAAGGTGCCGACGGACCGGCTCGGCGAGAAGCCGCACCGGGGCGCGCCCGCGCCGCCGAACGCGGCGGAGTCGGTGTCGGCCTGAGCGCGCGGCGCGCGGCGCCCCACACGCGACGCGCGACGCTCCGTGGCCGTCCCCCGCGCCGGGGGCGGCCCCGGGGCTTGCCGTACCCGGACAGCGGCGCGTGCCGCGCCCGGACAGCACAAGGGGCGCCCGTACCGTCGCCCACGTACCACCAGGAAAGAGACCCGATGACCACGCCCACGCGCGTCCCCTCGTACTCGTACCTCACCGGCCTGATCGGATCCGGCATCGGCCCCTCGCTGAGCCCGGCGCTGCACGAGCGCGAGGGCGACCGGCACGGTCTGCGCCTCCTCTACCGCACCCTCGACCTCGATGTGCTCGGCCTCGGCCCCGAGTCCGTCGGCGAACTGCTGCGCTCCGCGCACACCCTGGGCTTCGACGGGCTCAACATCACGCACCCCTGCAAGCAGGCCGTGACCCGGTACCTCGACGAGCTGGCGCCCGAGGCGGCGCGGCTCGGCGCCGTCAACACCGTCGTCTTCCGGGACGGTCGGGCCGTCGGCCACAACACCGACGTCACGGGTTTCGCGCAGTCCTTCGCACGCGGGCTGCCGGGCGCCCCGACGGGCGGCGTCGTGCAGCTCGGCGCGGGCGGCGCCGGTGCGGCCGTCGCGCACGCGCTGCTGACACTGGGCACCGACCGGCTCACCGTGGCCGACAGGGACGAGGAGCGGGCCGCCGCGCTCGCCCGCACGCTCGGTTCGCGCTTCGGCGCGGGGCGCGCCGACCACGTCGCGCTGGCCGGTCTCGGCGGACGCCTCGCGCACGCGGACGGGCTGGTGCACGCCACGCCCACCGGCATGGCGGCGCATCCCGGGCTCCCGCTGCCCGCCGCGCTGCTGCGGCCAGAGCTGTGGGTGGCCGAGGTGGTCTACCGGCCGCTGGAGACCGCGCTGCTGCGCACGGCGAGGGAGCTGGGCTGCCGCACGCTCGACGGCGGCGGCATGGCGGTCTTCCAGGCCGCCGACGCCTTCCGGCTGTTCACCGGCAGGGAGCCGCATGCGGAGCGGATGCTCGCCGACCTCGCCGACCTCGTGGGCGCCCCGGCGGCGTGAGGGAGCGGGCGCGGAGCATGGGCCGTGAGCCGTGCACCGTGCCGCACGAAGAGAGCCGAGAAGGCCGAGACAAGAGAACCGGAAACCGGGGACCCGGAACCGTGAGGAGCACCCCCATGCGCAAGTCCATCGCCACGGTGTCGTTGAGCGGCTCGCTCTCCGAGAAGCTCGGGGCCGTCGCAGCCGCCGGATTCGACGGTGTCGAGATCTTCGAGAACGACCTGCTCGCCAGCCCGCTGAGCCCCGAGGAGGTCAGGAAACGCGCCGACGACCTCGGCCTGGGCATCGACCTCTACCAGCCGTTCCGCGACTTCGAGGCCGTGCCCGAGGACGTGCTGCGCGGCAATCTGCGGCGCGCCGAGCAGAAGTTCGCGGTGATGGAACGGCTCGGCGCCAACATGATGCTCGTCTGCTCCAGCGTCTCGCCCGCCTCGGTGGACGACGACGAACTGGCCGCCGACCAGCTCCGCCTGCTCGCCCGGCGCGCGGAGGCGCACGGCATCCGGCTGGCGTACGAGGCGCTGGCCTGGGGCCGCCACGTCAGCACGTACGACCACGCCTGGCGGATCGTGGAGCGCGCCGACCACCCCGCGCTGGGCACCTGCCTGGACAGCTTCCACATCCTCTCGCGCGGCTCCGACCCGCGCGGCATCGAGCGGATCCCCGGCGAGAAGATCTTCTTCCTCCAACTGGCCGACGCGCCCCGGATGGCGATGGACGTCCTCCAGTGGAGCCGCCACTACCGCTGCTTCCCCGGCCAGGGCGGATTCGACATCGCGGGCCTCGTGGAGGCCACGCTCCGCGCCGGGTACACCGGGCCGCTGTCGCTGGAGATCTTCAACGACGTGTTCCGGCAGGCCGACGCGTCACGCACCGCCGTCGACGCGATGCGCTCGCTGCTCACCCTGGAGGAGGCGGCCGGGCTCGCCTCTCCCCCGGCGCCCGTCGTGCCCTCCGCCTTCGCCTTCGCCGAGCTGGCCGCCGCCGACACCGAGCCGCTGCGCGCGCTGCTCGGCGCGCTGGGCTTCGCTCGGACGGGGCGGCACGGCGGTAAGCCGGTCGAGCTGTGGGAGCAGGGCGAGGCGCGGCTCGTCGTCAACACGGCGGGCGGGGTGGGCACGAGCCGTCGCGAGGGGCCTGCGCTGACGGCGCTCGGGCTGGAGACGCCTGACCCCGGCGCGGCCACCCGGCGCGCCGAGTCCCTCCTCGCGCCCGTGATCCCGCGCCGCCGCACGGCGGACGACGTGCCTCTGGAGGCCGTCGAGGCGCCCGACGGCACCGAGCTGTTCTTCTGCCGCACCGGCCACGCCGACCACCCGAGCTGGACGGACGACTTCGCGCCCGTGCCCCGGGAGGACGCGGGTACGGGGGCGGGACCGGGACAGGGACAGGGCGGCACCGGGGTCACGCGGATCGACCACGCCGCGCTGACCCAGCCGTGGCACCGCTTCGACGAGGCGTCCCTGTTCTACCCGAGCGTGCTGGGCCTCCAGCCCAACGAGAGCCTGGACCTGGCCGACCCGTACGGCCTGTTCCGCAGCCGCGCCGTCGCCAACGACGAGGGCACCCTGCGCATCGCGCTCAATGTGGCGCCCGTGCCCGGCGAGCGGGAGACACGCCCGCAGCACATCGCGCTCGCCACGGACGACATCGTCGCCACGGCGCGCCGGGTCCGCGAGCGCGGCGGCGGCCTCCTGCCGATCCCCGACAACTACTACGACGACCTCGGCGCCCGCCACGGCCTCGCGGACGACACCCTGGCCACGCTGCGCGAACTGGGCATCCTCTACGACCGCGACGAGTACGGCGAGTTCCACCACTGCTACACGGTGACCGTCGGCCAGGTCTTCTTCGAACTGGTCCAGCGCACCGGCGGCTACCGCGGCTACGGAGCGCCCAACGCCACCATCCGCCTCGCGGCCCAGCACACGGCCGAACTGGGCGGCCGGCCCGCACGCTGACCCACGCCACGACCCGCGCCGCCCCACGCGGCTACGCTGCCCCGATGCGCGACCGGGTCCCCGAGCCGTACTGGAACACCAACGTCGCCCGTCACCCGGGCATCCTCCGCGCCGTGCCCGAGGGGTGCGGCGACGCACTGGACGTCGGCTGCGGTGACGGGCTGCTGGCACGGAAGCTGACGCGGCTGGCCCGGCACGTCACCGGGATCGACTCCTCACCCGAGATGATCGCCCGCGCGCTCGACGGGAGCGGAAACGGGGACAGGGGCAGGGACGGGGACGGGGCGCGCCTCACCTTCGTCGAGGGCGACGTCCTCACCGCCCGGCTGCCCCTCGCGGGCTACGACTTCGTCTGCTCGGTATCCACCGTCCACCACATGGACTTCGAGGCCGCACTCTCCCGCATGCGCGAGCTGCTGCGGCCCGGCGGCACACTCGTCGTGGTCGGCCTCGCCCGCGAGGGGAGCCCGGCGGAGTGGGCGGCGACGGTCGCCGCCGCGCCCGTGGTGCGGGCCGTGAAGGTGCTGCGCCGCGCGCACGGCCCGGAGGGCATGCCCGTCGCCGACCCGCGGATGAGCTACGCACAGGTGCGGGCCGCGGCACGGCGGCTGCTGCCCGGCGTGCGCTACCGGCGCCATGTGCTGCGCCGTTACTCGCTGACCTGGCACAAGCCCGCGCCCTGAACCCGTCGGACGCTCGGCCCGTGTCAGCCCGTGTCAGCCCGCGAACTTGTCCACGCACCAGCCGATGGCACCGATGGCGATGACGACCCACACCGCGCCCTCGATCCAGTCCGAGACGCCGAACCGCGTTTCGTGCTTCGATTTCTCGCTCATCCCCGTGCCCCTCCCGGCCCCATCTGTCATGATCACGCGGTCCTACGTATACACGAGGTCACGGCACGTGGAGGCACCGGACCCCGTGCGACGCCAGGGAACGCGGGTCAGGTGCCGGGCGCCGGGTCCGGGGTGCGCAGGCCGAGTTCGGTGACCGCCGCCTCGCGCATCTCGACCTTGCGCACCTTGCCCGTCACGGTCATCGGGTACGCGTCGACGAGCTTCACATAGCGCGGCACCTTGTAGTGCGCGAGCCTGCCCTCGCAGAACTCGCGCAGCGCGCCCGCCGTCAACGGCGCTGCGCCCGGGCGCAGCCGGATCCAGGCCATCAGCTCCTCGCCGTACCGCTCGTCGGGGACGCCGATGACCTGCGCGTCGAGGATGTCGGGGTGGCCGTGCAGGAACTCCTCCACCTCGCGCGGGTAGATGTTCTCGCCGCCCCTGATGACCATGTCCTTGATGCGGCCCACGATGTTCACGTAGCCGTCCTCGTTCATCACGGCCAGGTCGCCCGTGTGCATCCAGCGCGCTGCGTCGAGGACTTCGGCGGTCTTGTCCGGCTCGTTCCAGTAGCCGAGCATCACGGAGTAGCCGCGGGTGCAGAACTCCCCCGGGGTGCCGCGCGGCACCGTGCGGCCCGTCTCCGGGTCGACGACCTTGATCTCCAGGTGGGGGTGGACGCGCCCGACCGTCGAGGTGCGCAACTCCAGGCTGTCGTCGGCGCCGGTCTGGGTGGAGACAGGTGACGTCTCGGTCATGCCGTAGCAGATGGTGACCTCCTCCATCCCCATCTCGCTGACGACGCGCTTCATCACCTCGACCGGGCAGGGCGAACCGGCCATGATGCCGGTGCGCAGGGTGGACAGGTCGTACTCCGCGAAGCCGGGCAGCGCCAGCTCGGCGATGAACATCGTCGGCACCCCGTACAGCGAGGTGCAGCGCTCCTCCTGCACCGCGCGCAGGGTGGCGGCCGGGTCGAAGCCGGGCGCCGGAACGACCATGGTGGCGCCGTGCGACGTGCAGGCGAGGTTGCCCATGCCCATGCCGAAGCAGTGGTAGTAGGGGACGGGGATGCAGACGCGGTCGCGCTCGGTGTAGCCGCAGCCCTCGCCGACGAAGTAGCCGTTGTTCAGCAGGTTGTGGTGGGTGAGCGTGGCGCCCTTGGGGAAGCCGGTGGTGCCGGAGGTGTACTGGATGTTGACGGGGTCGTCCGCCGTCAGCTCCCGCGCGCGCCGCGCGAGCGCCGACGGGTCGGCCGCGCGGCCCGTCGCCATCAGCCGCTCCCACTCGGGCTCCCCGATGAAGACGACCTCGCGCAGGTCCGGGCACTCGTCGCGGACGTCCTCGACCATCTTGCGGTAGTCGCTGGTCTTGAACGAGGGCGCGGACACCAGTACCGATATGCCCGACTGCCGCAGCACGTAGGAAAGTTCGTGGGTGCGGTACGCCGGATTGATGTTCACCATGATCGCGCCCAGCTTGGCGGTCCCGTACTGCGTCAGGACCCACTCGGCGCAGTTGGGCGCCCAGATGCCCACCCGGTCGCCCTTGCCGACGCCGAGCGCGTCCAGTCCGAGGGCGCAGGCGTCGACGTCCTCGACGAGTTCCCGGTACGTCCAGCGGCGCCCCGTCGCGCACTCCACCAGCGCCTCGCGGGTGCCCACGCGGGCGGCCGTCCGGTCGAGGTCGGCGCCGATGGTGTCGCCGAGGAGGGGGAGAGATGAGGTTCCCGAGGCGTAGGAGAGGGCGAGGGCGGGAGCGGAGGCGGGGGCGGCGGGTGGTGGTACGGAGCCGGTTTCCGGTGCGGTCATCGTGAACCACGGCCTTTCTGCTGACCACTTGCGCGAGCGACTGCGTGAGCGTGAGAGGGAAGGTACAGCGCCGTGCGCCGGAGGGAACCCCGTCCGACGCGGAACACCCGCACCACACCTCTTCGCTCAGTGCCCGCCCTCGCGTGCCCTCGCGGCCCGTACTCCGTAAACGACCGCGCCCGCCGCCAGCACGGCGGCCCCGGAGACGACGGAGGAGAGCGGCAGCGCGAAGGCGAGCGCCGCGCATCCGGCCAGCCCGGTCAGCGGCACGAGACGGGGCGGGCGCCCCTCCTCGCGGGCGAGGGTCCACGCGGAGGCGTTGGCGATGGCGTAGTACGCCAGCACCCCGAAGGAGGAGAAGCCGATCGCGCCCCGCAGATCGACGCTCGCGGCGAGGACGGCGACCACGGCCCCGACGGCCATGGCGGCGCGGTGCGGTACGCCGGAGCGGGGGTGGACGGCGGCGAGCGAGCCGGGCAGATGGCGGTCGCGGGCCATCGCGAGGGTGGTGCGCGAGACGCCGAGGATCAGCGCCAGCAGTGACCCCAGCGCCGCGAGGGCCGCGCCGGCGCGTACGGCCGGCGCCAGGCCCGGTGTTCCGGCGGCGCGGACGGCCTCGGCGAGCGGCGCCCCCGCGTCGGCGAGCCCGCCGGAGCCGAGCACGGCCAGGGCAGCGGCGGCGACCGCCGCGTACACGCACAGGGTGATGCCCAGGGTGAGGGGGATCGCGCGGGGGATGGTGCGGGCCGGGTCCCTGACCTCCTCGCCGAGGGTCGCGATGCGCGCGTACCCGGCGAAGGCGAAGAACAGCAGCCCGGCGGCCCGCAGGACGCCGCCCGGTGTGGCGTCGGCGCCGACGGCCAGCCGCTCGGCACGGGGTGCGTCACCGCTCAGGCACGCGGTCACCACGGCGGCGAGCACCGCCAGGACGACGGCGACGATCGCGCGGGTCGCCCACGCGCTCTTCTGGACACCGGTGCAGTCGAGCACCGTCAGCGCCACCACGGCGGCGACGGCCACCGCGTGCGCCTGCCCCGGCCACACGTACGTCCCCACGGTGAGCGCCATCGCCGCGCACGAGGCGGTCTTGCCGACGACGAACGCCCAGCCCGCCAAGTAGCCCCAGAACTCCCCCAGTCGCTCGCGCCCGTAGACGTAGGTGCCGCCCGAGGCCGGGTAGCGGGCCGCGAGCCGCGCCGAGGAGGTGGCGTTGCAGTACGCGACGAGCGCGGCGAGGGCCAGCCCCGCCAGCAGCCCGGAGCCCGCGGCACCCGCCGCGGGGCCGAGCGCGGCGAAGACGCCCGCTCCGATCATCGACCCGAGCCCGATCACCACCGCGTCGAAGACGCCCAGTCGCCGCTTCAGTTCCCCCGTGCCCGCCGGGATCCCGCGCGCGCTCATCGCTCGCTCCCTCGTCTCGGTCCCTCGTCCCGGGCGCACGGTAGCGGAACGGCGTGTCCGTGCGATGCCGCACGCCTGGCGTGGCGCGCCACACGCCGATCAGTGGGTTCTCTGGGGCCGTTCATGCCTCGCGAAGCGATACGAGCCTCACTCGTACGCATGATCACTTCACCCATGGGTACCGCCGTACCGTGACCCGCGACGGGGAGAGCGAGAGGAGAAACACCGTGCTCATGGCCCATTCCGCCGTGCTGCGGAACCTGATCGAGCAGTACGAGGCGCTGGTGGTCCTCCACGCCGAGGACGGCAGCGCCGAGGTACAGCAGCGAATGGACGACGTGGCCTACGCGCTCTGCGTGTCCACGGGCACCCGTGACGTGGACGCCGCGCTCATAGCGGCCCGGCACCGGCTGCCCGGAGCACGTGTGGAGGACGACTCCGCTCTCGCCCCCGTGTCCGGCGACCGGGCCTGACCTGCCGGGCCGGGCCCTTGTTCCGGCCCGGCCCGCTTCCGGACCCGCCTCCGAAGCCGCCGCCGGGTCCCGGCTGAGCCGGGGCTGAGTATGGGGGGACGGCCAAGATGTCGCGCGTATGCCCGATCCCGCCGCCTTTTCGGGTTACATTCGCGACGGCGTGGAACTCAGCGAATACGACAGCACGGCAGGGGCACACAGGGTGTCCGCAGGAAGCCCTGTGGAAGTACGGAGGACGGTGGTTCATCGCGATGTCGAGGGCCATGCAAGCGAGGCGGCTGGCACGCGCGCTCTCCGCTCTGGCGGAAGCGCCGGAGGAGGAGGGCGCGCTGCCCTCACTCCTGGTCCAGCACGGCATGACGCTCCTCGACGCCGCCGCGGCCGGGGCTCTCCTCACGCTGCCCGGCGGCCGTATCACCGACGCTGCGGTGTCCTGCCCGTGCGCGCGTGAGTTGCAGGACCTCCAGATCCGCCACGAGCGGGGGCCCGGCTGGGACCTGTGCTTCACCGGCACACTCCTGCCGCAGACGGATCTGCGGCAGGAGGACTGCCGGAACCGCTGGCCCGCCTTCACCGCCGCCGCCCTCGCGGGCGGTTACGCCGCCGTCACCGCAGTACCGCTCCAGCGGGGCCGACGGCTGCTCGGATCGCTCACCCTGCTGCACCACCAGCAGGGAACCGTCGACGCGGACGGGCTGGAGATCTGCCGGTCCCTCGCGCAGGCAGCGGCCCTCGCCCTCAGCCTGCGCGAGGAGAGCAACCGCGCGGCTCAGCTCCAGGGCGCGCTGGACAGCCGGACGGTGATCGAGCAGGCCAAGGGCGTCCTCTCCGAGCGGCACCGCTGTCCCCCCGACCACGCCTTCACCCTGCTGCGGGAACACGCCCGCAGGAACCAGCGGCGCCTGCACGAACTCGCGCGCCAGGTCGTCATCGAGGCGGCCGAGTCCCCCGCCTCCCCGCTCCTCGGGCCGCGTCACCCGCCGGACTCCTCCTCGGCGCGGGGCGTCGGCACTCCCGAATAGCCCCGCAGAGCCATGGGCGTAGACCCGTGAACCGGTCGGAACTCGGCTACGAGGGCCGGGCGGTGATCTCCAGGATCTCGGCCACGTGCTCGAAGAAGCGGGCGTGGGCGAGCGGGCTACAGGGCAGTTCGGGGTTCCAGGGCACGAACGTGGCACGGGCCGCGAGCGCCTGCCACCCCGCGCCCTGCCCCGTCCGCTCCGGAGAAGCAGGGGAGGCGGGGGAAGCCGGGGCGACGGGGGCGACCGCGTTGCCGCGCATGTCGCTCAGCACCACGTCCGGCGCGAGCGCGGCGGCCTCCTCCCAGCCCGTGGTCGACCAGTTGGCGCCGGGTCCCGCGGGCGGTTCGACCATGCCGACGCCGTGCTCGGCCAGCGCGAACAGATCGGCCCACGCGCCGGGCCGGGCGAGATGGACGCTGTCGGGCCCCGCGGGCGAGAGGGCGAGCACGCGCGTGCGGGACGCGGCGTCCGCCGCGGCGCGGAGCCTGCGCGAGGCGGCGCCGAGCGCCTCGGCTCCCGGCACTTCCGCGCCCGCGCCCTCCCCCACGCCCAGGGCGCGGGCCAGCGCGGCGAACCGCTCCCGTACCGCCGTCAGGCTGTGCCCGGCGCCCACGCCGAGCGCGACCGTCGGAACATGTCTCTCCAGCTCAGCGGCCTGCGCGGGGTCGAGGCCGTAGGCGCGCTTGCCGTCATAGGTGACGGCGACGAGGAGTTCGGGCCGCACCGCGAGGACGTCCTCCGTGCGCAGTGCGCTGCCCGCGCCGAGATAGGGGACGTTGTCCAGTGGCAGGTTCCCGGACTTGGCGCGGTCCGGCACGGCACCGTCGTGCTGGGAGCCGAACACCCCGACGAAGCTGAGTCCGTGGTCCCATAACGCCGCCGCTGCCTGAAGGTAGGCGACCACCCGCAGCGGACGGTGCTCCGCCGTCGCACGGTGACCTCGGTCGTCCAGAAAGTGCCAGGCGGTCTCGGACGTCATGGTGTCAAGTCTGCCCAGCACGAGGGGAGTCGGCACCACACCGCGAGGGCGTGCGGAGAGGGCGGCACCCGGTGTGTGTGAACCGGGTGTTGCGCCTTCATGGCGGCGCACCCGGTTCTCTTGCCACCCCGGGCACACGGCGGCCTATGGTTCCCGTGTGTCACCGACACGGCCGTGTGCCCGAGTGGTTCAGGGGCTCGCCTGCAAAGCGAGTTACGTGGGTTCGAATCCCGCCACGGCCTCTCCGGACCGGTACGCCGTTTTCACGCGGGCGTTCTCATGCGGGTGTTCTCATGCGGGCCCACGTCGGCGCCGCTTCCTCTCAGGGGGCGTAGAACATGGAGACGTTCGCCTGCCCGAAGCGCCGGGCCGCCACGTCCTGCCCCGGGATCGACCAGTAGACGATCGCGCTCTCCCAGTCCTCGATGGCAGGGCGCCATTCGGCCAGGAGCACCCAGTCCTCGGGCCGGCTCTCCTCCGATTCCGCGTCGTACGCCGCGGACATGACGGGGTCCACCTCGTCGTACCCGTCCACGGCGTACCCGCCGATCTGCACCTGCGACCACTTGGTGAGCTGGAGGTCCCCGTCCCGTATCTCCCGCCACGCCTCGCGCAGTGTCCCGGCATGGGGATGTCCGGCGAGACCGGGGATCGAGTCGTAGTCCGGCAGGGAGACGTCGTACCGCAGCCGCAGCTCTCCCGCGCCACGCAAATACGGTTCCAGATCGTGGAGAACGTCGCTCGGGCTGTAGTCGTGCTCGACGCGCCGTTCCTCGACGGGCGTGCCTGCGGGGACGTATATCGCCGTGCCGTACGCGTCCAGCGCGTCGGGATGGGCGAGCAGCAGAAGCAGGCCCTCGTGCGGCAGCGGGAGGCCCGTCGCGTCCCCGGGCAGCGCGGCGAGGTCCAGGGACGCGATGAGGTGCATCCGGTCCAGGCCCTCGGGGACATCGGCTCCTACGGGAAGCGTCAGCGGACCGCCGAAGTGCCCCACGACCGGCCCGTCCACGTGCGGTGACAGCATCGCGCAGGGGCGGGCGGCCTCCAGCCACCGTTCCACTTCGGCCGACGGGACATCACGCGCGAGTGCCGCCTGGCGGAAGCGGTCCAGCTTTTCTCGTACTTCGGATCTCATGCGAGGAACATAGAGCCAGGGTCCGACAGTCACCCACCCGGCCCGGGATGCCGTACGGCGAGGGGCGTTGGATCAGCTTACGCGGAGGAGCTGCCAGCGCCGGTCCCCCAGGCTGGTGTCATTGGTGATGCGGGACGTGTAGACGTTCCGTCCGCCCCAGGAGGTGAACGTGCTGTTCATCCGCAGCACCAGATCGCAGTCGGGGCTGGAGGCCACGCAGACCCAGGACTGCGCTGCGGTGCCGCCGCGGAAGTCCCATGCCTGGTCGGCTCGCTGGCTGCACTGGAGGAAGTCGACGCGGCCCGTCGTCGCGCCGCTCGGGTGGTACTCGTCCAGGCACATGTTGTTGGACAGGTTGCGGACCTCCATGAACTGCGCGCCGTGGGCCGGGGCCGTCGGCCCGAGCCGCCACAGGGAGGTCGAGTCGCCGCAGGCGCCGACGTAGATACCGGTGTCCCCGGCCTGCGGTCCCGCGCGCAGGCACTCGTCCCTGGAGAGGTAGGGCCTGATCTGGTAGGTGCCCACCGGGACGGCGACCTGCGGTGAGGCCACCTCGCCCATCTGCCCGGTCTGCCCCGTGGGCCGGTCCGCGCCGTTCCCGGCCGGGGTGGCGGGTGCCGCGGTGGCCGTGCCGAGCACCGTCAGCCAGCAGGCTGTGACGGCGGTCATGACGACCAGGGCGGTGCGCAACCGTCTGTGACGAGCCATGGGGATCCTCCGGGAGAGTCGACGGCGAACGAGCGGACGAGCGGACGGACAGGGGATCAGGCGATCAGGCGGAAAGGCCGCGCTGCGGCGGACCTGCCCTGTGATGTCCCACAAAACTCACTGGCCGTAAAGCGGGAAAACCGGCTATCCATCACCAGACGTCTCTCGCGACCACCACGAAGGAACCACGTCATGACCACCCCGCACGCCTTCCCCCTGGACCCCACCCCCGTCCATGTGCCCGACGAGGTCCTCGCCGACCTGCGCGCCCGTCTCGCGTCGACCCGTCCGCCGCTGGACGAGGGGAACGAGGACTGGTCCTACGGCGTCCCGGCGAGCTATCTGCGCGAGCTGGTCGCCTACTGGCGGGACGGCTACGACTGGCGCGCGGCCGAGGCCGCCATCAACGCTCACGAGCACTACCAGGTGAGCGTCGCCGGTGTCCCGGTGCACTTCATGCGCAAGCCCGGCGTCGGCCCCCGCCCGGTCCCGCTGATCCTCACCCACGGCTGGCCGTGGACGTTCTGGCACTGGTCGAAGGTGACCGGCCCGCTCGCCGACCCGGCCGCGTACGGCGGCGACCCCGCCGACGCGTTCGACGTCATCGTGCCGTCCCTCCCCGGCTTCGGTTTCCCAGGGCCGCTCACCGGCTTTCCCGACGTCAACTTCTGGAAGGTCTCCGACCTCTGGCACACCCTGATGACCGAGACCCTGGGATACGGGAAGTACGCCGCCGGGGGCTGCGACATCGGCGGGATCGTCTCCAGCCAGCTCGGCCACAAGTACGCAGACGAGCTGTACGGCATCCACATCGGCTCCGGGCTGCCGCTCGACTTCTTCACCGGGCCCCGCGCCTGGGACTTCGCCCGGAACCGTCCCCTCACCGACGACCAGCCAGCCGACGTCCGCGCCCGCGTCGCCGAGCTGGACCACCGCTCGGCTTCGCACCTCGCGGTGCACATGCTCGACGGCGCCACCCTGGCCCACGGGCTGAGCGACTCGCCCGCCGGACTGCTCGCCTGGCTGCTGGAGCGCTGGCACGCCTGGAGCGACAACGGCGGCGACGTCGAGTCCGTCTTCACCAAGGACGAGCTGCTCACCCACGCCACCATCTACTGGGTCAACAACTCCATCGCCACGTCGATGCGTTACTACGCCAACGCCAACCGCTACCCCTGGACCCCCTCCCATGACCGCACCCCGGTCGTGCAGGCTCCGGTCGGCCTCACCTTCGTCACGTACGAGAACCCGCCCGGCGTCCACGGCGCCGACGCGCGCGTGCGGGCGTTCAAGAACGGCCCGCAGGCCGCCTGGTTCCACCACGTCAACGTCAACGCGCACGACCACGGCGGCCACTTCATCCCCTGGGAGAACCCCGGCGCCTGGGTGAGCGACCTGCGCCGCACCTTCCGCGGCCGCAGGCCCTGAACGGCCCCGCGCCGTCTCCGTACCGCTTCCGTACTGCCGCCGAGCGGGTCCCCCGCGATATACATGCAGGATGAATGTTTCGTGGGGCGGCGCCATCACCCGCCCCACGAGCACTCCGTCGTGCCCTTCACGGTGCACGGCGTGCACCGTCGTGCACCGTTCGTCGCCGCTCGCCCCTCGTCGCAGGAAACGGAGCAGCTTCATGACAGGCTCTTCCCCGGGCCGGACCCCGAGCCCGGCCGCCAGTCCCTTCCAGCAGCCGAAGGCCGTCTTCGCCGTCGCGTTCGCCTGCGTGGTCTCCTTCATGGGTATCGGCCTCGTCGACCCGATCCTCCCCGCGATCTCCGAAGACCTGCACGCCTCCCCCAGCCAGGTCACCCTGCTGTTCACCAGCTATCTGGTGGTGACGGCCGTCGCCATGCTCATCACCGGCTGGGTCTCCAGCCGCATCGGCGCCAAGCGCACCCTGCTCGCCGGGCTGGCCGTCATCGTGGTGTTCAGCGCGCTCGCGGGGGCCACGTCGAGCATCGGCGGCATCGTCGGGTTCCGCGCGGGCTGGGGCATCGGGAACGCACTGTTCATCGCGACGTCCCTCGCCGTGATCGTGGCCTCGGCGAGCGGCGGATTCGTGGGCGCCATCATCCTCTACGAGACCGCGCTGGGCCTCGGCATCGCCATGGGCCCGCTGCTGGGCGGGGTGCTCGGGGAGGTGAGCTGGCGCGGCCCGTTCTTCGGCGTCGCCGTGCTGATGGCCGTCGCCATGCTGGCCACCGCCGTACTCGTCGAGCCCCTCCCCCTCCCGGAACGGCGCACGGGGCTGGCCGACCCGCTGCGCGCCCTGCGCCACCGCGGGCTGCTGACGATGTCGCTGACCGCGCTCTGCTACAACTGGGCCTTCTTCACGGTGCTCGGCTACGCGCCCTTCCCCATGGAACTGGGCGCCATCCAGCTCGGCGCGGTCTTCACGGCCTGGGGGCTGCTCGTCGCCGTCTTCGCCGTGTTCGGCGCGCCCTGGCTCCAGCGCCGGCTGGGGATCGCGCGGACGCTCTACGCCAACCTCGCGCTGTTCGCCGTCGTCGTCCTGGTGATCGCGGTCTGGACCACCACCAAGCCCGTGCTGATCGGTGCCGTCATCGTCGCCGGGATCTTCATCGGGGTGAACAACACCGTCACCACGCAGGCGGTGATGACGGTCTCGCCCGTCGAACGTCCCGTCGCCTCGGCCGCCTACGGCTTCGTCCGCTTCATCGGGGGCGGGCTCGCGCCGTTCGCGGCGGGGAAGCTGGTGGAGGCGTTCAACGTCCACGTCCCCTTCTACATCGGCGCCGGGGCCCTGGTCCTGGGCATCGTGATCCTCTCCACCGCGCACCGCTACCTCAACGAAGCGGAACGGGCGCAGGCCGAACAGACCGAGCACGTGGCGGCGTCTTCTCCGTCGGCGACGCCCTCCGAAGCGTCTGCCGCCTCCGGCGCCCCGGCCTGAACCCGATGGTCTGAGCACGATGGTCTGAGCACGACGGTCTGAGCACTCGGCCCGACGACCGCCGCTCGCCGAACGGGCCGCCCACATCCCGCCGCCGAGATTCCGGTTCCGCTTTTCTCCGGGTCACGGCGGCGGGCCCGTACCGTCCCCGTATCGGCCCCGCCCGGCATCCTCCCGCTCCGCCCGGAATTTCCGCTCCCTCTTCCCGTCCTCGGCGTTCGGGACGATGCCGGAACCGCTTTCCGGGCCGGATTCCGCTTCCGGGCAGCGGAAAATTGAGCGTTGCCTCGACGACTCCGGCGCACTACTGTCTGCGGTGTGACTGCCGGGTCGGCCATGGGCCATTATCGAGTGAGGCACCCGGCCTTGACGTGAGTGCGAGGCGGGCCAGGAGTCCGCCGTGCCGCCTCCGTGAGGTCCGTGTTTCCACGCCTCCCCTCCCCCTCTCCCGTGCTTCCTTTGCACCCCGTGCTTTCCACGCGCCGCCACGCTCCGGCAGCCTTCCGCCGTGCCCGGACGTCTCTTCGGCGCGCCTTTTCCCTTTCGGCCCTCCGCTTTCCGCTCCGGAAGGCCATTCCGCCGTCCCGTCATTCCGTCGTTCCGTCATGCCCGCGAATGGCCGCGGCACCGTATTCAAGACCGTATCCAGGAAAGAAGTGAGAATGCCCAACGAGTTCAACGTGCCGGTCATCGAGGAGTTCCGCGCCAACAGCGGGCAGGTCGGCGGGATGTTCGAGGGGGCCAGGCTGATCCTGCTGACGACCGTCGGGGCGCGGTCCGGGGCCCGGCACACGACCCCGCTCGGCTATCTCCCCGACGGGGAGGAGCGCATCCTCGTCATCGCCTCGGCCGGTGGCGCACCCCGCCATCCCGACTGGTTCCGCAACGTGCTGGCCAACCCCCGTGTCACCGTCGAGAACGGCTTCTTCACCTACGAGGCGCAGGCCGTCGTCCTCGACCGCGCGGCGCGTGACGAAGCCTTCGCGCGCGCCGTCGAGGCCGACCCCGGCTGGGCCGACTACCAGGCGAAGACCTCGCGCGTCATCCCCGTCGTCGCGCTCCACGAACTCCCCGGTCCGCCGCGCATGAACGCGCCCACCTGGGGGACCGCGCTCAAGCTGGTGCACGACGGGTACCGGCGCGAACTCGCCCTGATCCGCAAGGAGATCACCGAGTCGGGGCCCGGACTGGGCACCCAGTTGCGGATCAACTGCCTGACACTGTGCCAGGGGCTCCACGGACACCACACGGCGGAGGACGCGGGGCTCTTCGTCTCCATGGCCTCCCACAGGCCCGACCTCGTCCCGGCGCTGGAGCGGCTGCGCGAGGAGCACGCGCGGGTGGCCGTGCTGCTGGAGGAGCTGCAACGCGTGATCTCCACCGCCGACGCGGACCCGGCCAGGGTGCTCGCCGACGTGGAGCGGCTCACGGAAGAGCTGGAGGCCCATCTGACGTACGAGGAGGAGCAGTTGATACCCGTGCTGGACGGGCCCGGACGGTGACGCGGGACGACGGGCGTCCCGTGCGGCGTTTGCCGCCCGCGGGCGCCCGTCAGCCGTAGGACGCCATCCGGGAGGCGGCGATCTCCAGTTGCAGCGCGCGGTCGTCGGGCGTACGGCGCGGGCAGCTCGCGCACTTGCCCTCGCCAGGCGACTCGTAGATCAGGCAGCACGACCCGCGCCGCACGAACGTCTCCACGCGCGACGCGTCCGGTGGCGGTACGGGAAAGAGGCCGTCGCTGCCGTCGGGTACGGGCACCTCCACCCAGCGCGGCGGCGGCAGCGGCGGGCCGATCCGTTCCGCCAGGGCCGCGCCCCAGGCGGTGCTGTCGGCCACCCGGCCGCTCTCCCGCCCGGCGCGTGAGAGCAGTTGGGCCAGCGAGTCGGTGGCGAGGGACCACAGGGGGCGCGGGCGCAGCCCCGCGACCCCGGCCAGCCCGTCGACGCACAGTTCCAGCAGCCCGCGCAGCGGGCCCGGCGCGGCGCCGTCGACGGGCGCGGGCATGTGCGGCGCGGGGCGTACGGCGACGGGGCGCCCGGCGGCGCCGAGCTGGAGTACCAGCCCTTCGGGTCCGGGGTGCACGCTGCGGCCTGTGAGGAAGCCGGTGACCAGCGGGGGCGCGAGCAGCACGGTGCTGACGGAGTACCACCACAGGGTGGCGCCGACGCGGAGGCTGTCGGTGCGCCAGCGGAGGGCGGAGAGCCTGACCTGCTCGGCCAGCCAGTCGCGCTCCCCGAGGAACTCGGCGGGTACGGACGCGACCACACCGTCGGACTGTCCTTGGAGACCGGTCATCGCCGCCGTCATCGGGGCGGTCCGCGCCGCCCGTGCGAGCAGCCCTGCCGCCGCCGAGGCACCGTCGCGAGCGTTGTCCTCGCCGGTCCCGGATTCCGCGCCGGGCTCCCGTCGCGTGCCCTGCCGCCCCTGCGTACCTGCCATGCGGCCACCGTATACGCGGCACGCACGCACGTGGGGTGTGCCGGGCCCTCGCCCGGCACACCCCACGCCTGTACCGCGTACCGCGTACCGCGCACTGCGTACCGCGTCACACCGATGCCGGTACACACCGGCGTCGGAGCACGGCGTGAGGCGTCACCGCATCACGCCGCCATCCCTCGGATCAGCTCGTCGCGGAGCGCCGCTTCCGGGTGATCACGAGCAGCGCCGCTCCGGCCAGGACCACCGCGCCGGCGATCCCGGCGATCAGCGGGGTGGAGTCGGACGAGCCGGTCTCGGCCAGATCCGAGCCACCGTCGTCCGGCTTGGCCGCGGGAGCGCTGGTGCTGGGCTCCGTGGACGGGGCCGGGGCCTCGCTGCTGGTGCTCGGCGCGGGGCTCGGGCTGGAGGGCTTGGTGGGCGGAGCGGAAGGCTCCGGCTCCTCCTCGCCCTCGCACACCGGCGAGGTCTTCGTCTCCTCGCGGGAGTACTGGTCGCCGTCACCGGCCTTGACGGACAGCTTGACCGTCATTTCCTTGCTGTGCTTCGGCAGGTCGAGCTTCTTGTGGAACTCCGAGCCGAACTTCTGCGCGGAGAGCACGTCCTTGCCGTCCGCCGTGATGGAGACCGTGTTCTCGACCTCCGAGTTGTAGGCGGTCAGGTTGACCGACACCGAGGTGCAGTCCACCGACCACGATGGGGTGTGGGCGGATGCGGGCACCGCCCATATCCCCGTACCCGCCACTGCCGCGGCGCTCGCCACGGTGAGGGCGGCCGTACGGGCCCATCTGCCACGAGGTGCTGTCATTCCTACGTCCTTCCGGGGGGTTCCGGGATGTTCCGCACTGAACCAGTAGTGCGAGAAACGCACGGTACTCCCACCCTGAACACACATTCTCACCACCCCTCCCCATCTCAACGGCCCCGCACAAACGCCCAGTTCAGAACGGAGGCCCCGCCTCCACCCCGCCCCCCATCCCGTCCCGGCCCGCCTCCGCCGGGCGACCGCTCCGGTGTTCTACGGTGCGGGAGTGATCACTCAGGACCAAGACGGGAGCACAGGGCGGCACCGGGGCCGGTTCGGCGCCGCCGCCTACCCCTTCGCGGCGTACGTCTTCGCCACCGGCATGGCGGGCACCACGCTGCCGACGCCCCTCTACGGGCTC
>NZ_BAAGSO010000118.1:357025-385860 GCF_054782395.1 Streptomyces daliensis
GGAACGCCTCGGACGACATCGGGCGGCGCCCCGTGCTGCTGACGGCGCTGGGCCTCTCGGCGGCGAGCGCGGTGTGCTTCCTGTCCGAGGGCACGGGCGGGCTGCCGCTGCTGTTCACGGGGCGGGTGCTGTCCGGCTTCTCCGCCGGCCTGTTCAGCGGCGCGGCGACGGCCATGGTGCTGGAGCTGGCGCCGAAGGGGCGCGCGGCACGTGCCGGGTTCGCTGCCACCGCCGCCAACATGGGCGGCCTGGGCTGCGGCCCGCTGCTCGCCGGTGTACTGGCGCAGTACGCGCCCTGGCCGCTGCGGCTGCCGTTCCTCGTCCACCTGGTGCTGCTGGTCCTCGCGGCCGGGGTCACGCTGGCGCTGCCCGAGACGGTCGCGCGCACCGGCGGCGGGACGCGTGTCCCGCGCCCGCGCGGCATGCGGGTGCCGCCCGAGGTGCGGCAGGTGTTCGTGCCCGTGGCGCTGGCCGCGTTCGCCGGGTTCTCGATGCTGGGCCTGTTCACGGCGGTGGCGCCCAGCTTCCTGCACGAGACGCTGCACGTGGACGACCTCGCCGTCTCCGGCGCCGTCGTCTTCTCCCTCTTCTGCGCCTCGACGGCCGGGCAGTCGCTGATGGGCCGCGTGGGCGTGGAACGCGCCCTCCCGTG
This sequence comes from Streptomyces daliensis, assembly GCF_054782395.1. Lineage (NCBI taxonomy): Bacteria > Bacillati > Actinomycetota > Actinomycetes > Kitasatosporales > Streptomycetaceae > Streptomyces > Streptomyces daliensis. Next base: position 357,678 of record NZ_BAAGSO010000118.1, read on the forward strand.
GGGGTGCCTGGTGCTGGTCGCGGGGATGCTGCTGGTGGGCGGCTCCCTGGCGCTGACCTCGCTGGCGATGCTGGTGGCGGGCGCCGTGGTGGGCGGCGTCGGGCAGGGGCTGGCGTTCCGCTCGGGCATGACCACGCTGAGCCGCGCCGCGCCTCCGGAGCACAGGGGCGGCACGATCTCCGCCTTCTTCGTCGTCGCCTATACGGGCATCTCCCTGCCCGTCGTCGGGGTCGGCGCGCTCAGTACGGGCATCGGGCTGCGCGACGCGGGCATCGTGTTCGCCTGCTGCGTGGTCCTCGTCGTCGCCTCGGTGGCCACGTGGCTGTTCCGGCAGCGGCACGCCCTCGCCGGGCGACGGGACGACGCTTCCTGACGGGGTCCTGTGTCCGTCGACGGGTCCCGTGCCCGCCGAGGGTGCCCATGGATGGCGGCACCGCGCCGTCCCCCCCGTTCCGGCCTCCGCCCGGGTGTCCACCGCCGCGCCGGTCACGGGCGGTCAGAGCAGCGCGATCACGCGGAAGCGCTCGGCGACGACGAGGGTGTTGTTGTTGACGGTGAGGCCGGGGTCGCCCAGTGACTCGCGGACCTCGTCGCTCTCCCAGAACTCCTCGTGCCCGCCGCGCCATTCGGCGACCGAGCGATAGCCCTCGCCCTCGTCGCGCACGTGCTCCCACCCCACCTCGGTGAGCGGCACGATCTGTACGTCCGTCAGCCGGATGACGGCGACGGGACGTTCGTCGGAGTCGATGACGACATACCGGTTGCCGACGACGGGCAGCGGTTCGCCGTCGCGTTCGTAGTCGGCCAGCAGGCTCGTCGTCGCGGTCTTCGCGCCGACCAGGATCGCGTTCACGAGCTTGTCGCGCAGCGGCCCGGGGAAGCCGAACTCCGCGCGTGGCAGGGAGGAATGATGGGCGGTCACCCTGCCACCGTAGCCCGGCGAGTGGCCGTCGGCCCGGGCGCTGCGCGGCAAAAGTCGCCCGGGGCGGCAGCGGCGGGCAGGCAGCCGGATGCCGCCCGTATGCGCCGCGTGAGCGGAGGGGTCCCGCGGGCTCCGTGGGTCATGCGGGGCTCTGGAGGATGCGGGAGACGCCGTACTCGAAGCGCTCGTCGAAGGACCCGCCGCCGAAGTGCGCCATGACGCGGGACAGCGCGGGGTACTCCCCGTCGGCCCCCTCGGCCCCGTCGGCTCCGTCGGTCCCGTCGTCCCCGTCAGCCAGTCTCCGCGCGAAGCGGTGCCCCGACTCGGCGGGGAAGGACTGTTCCTCCTGCGTGAGGCCCAGCGCGAAGTAGATCAGCGTCCAGCAGGTCCAGGCGGCCTCGCGCTCCCCGAGGCCGCCGTCGAGCAGCGCCTGGACCAGGGCCTCGGCGGCGCGGAAGGTGGCGGGCTCGGCCGCGTACGTACCGGCCACGATCCTGGCGCCGTCCCGGTGCGCCAGCAGGGCGCGGCGGTAGCGGCGGACGAGTTCGCGGACGCGCGGGTCCCAGGCGTCGGGCAGCCCGTCGAGACGGACGCCCGCCACGATCGCGTCCGCCATCAGCTCCAGCAGCCGCGTCTTGGTCTTGGCGTGCCACAGCACCGTGTTCATCCGTACGCCCAGGCGCTGCGCGATGCCGCGCAGGGAGACCGCCTCGGCGCCCTTCTCCTCCAGGAGCGCGAGCGCGGTCCTGACCACCGTTTCGACGTCGAGCCGTGTGCGGGCCGGCTCCTCCGCTTGCCTTTTGGTCACTGACCTAGTCTACTGACGGAAGACTTCTTGGTCACTGACCAAGAAGTGAGAAGCGACACCGAGGAGGAACGGATCATGGAGCAGGACGTCGTCATCGCGGGGGCCGGACCCGTCGGGCTGTGGCTGGCCGCCGAACTGCGGCTCGGGGGCGCCGAGGTCACCGTCCTGGAGAGCCGCGAGCGGCGCTCCCCGCACTCGAAGGCGCTCACCCTCCACCCCCGCACCCTGGAGCTGCTGGCCCAGCGGGGCCTCGCGGACGCCTTCCTGTCCCGGGGACGGCGCATCCCTAACGGCCACTTCGGCGGGCTCGACGACCGGATGGACTTCCGCCCACTGGACACGCCGTACCCCTTCACCCTCGCGCTGCCGCAGGCCGTCACCGAGGAACTGCTGGAGGAACACGCGCTGGCCAAGGGTGTGCGTGTGCTGCGCGGCCATCGCGTCACGGGGCTGACGCGGCACGCGGACTCCGTCACGGTCACGGCCGAGGGACCGCAGGGTGCCCGTACCTGGGCGGCAGGGTGGCTCGTGGGCTGCGACGGGGCGGGCAGCACCGTGCGCGGGGAAGCGGGCATCGGCTTCCCCGGCACCGACACGACCACCTGGGGCTGGCTCGGCGACGTGGTGCTCGACGAGCCGCCGCGCGCCGGAGCCATGAGCCTCGCGACACCGGAGGGCGGGATGATGGCCGTGCCGCTGCCCGGCGGCGTGCACCGCCTCGTCGGCGGCGGGCCCGACGACATGCGCCCCGACTGGCCCGGCGAGCTGACGCTCGGTGAACTGCGCGACAAGGTACGGCGGATCGCGGGCACCGACTTCGGGATGCGGGACCCCCTGTGGCTCTCCCGCTTCGGCAACGCCACCCGCCAGGCCGAGCGTTACCGCGACGGCCGGGTGCTGCTCGCGGGCGACGCGGCGCACATGCACTTCCCGACCGGGGGCGTAGGACTCAACGTCGGCGTCCAGGACGCGGCCAACCTGGGCTGGAAGCTGGCCGCCGTGGTGCGGGGCGGGGCGCCCGAGGCGCTGCTCGACACGTACCACGGCGAACGGCACCCCGTCGGCGCCGAGTTGCTGGAGCACACCAGGGCGCAGACGGCGCTGATGACCGCGTTCTCACCCGAGGGGCAGGCACTGCGCGCGGTGCTCAGCCGACTCATCGCCACCGTGCCCGGCTTCTCCAGGGAACTGGCCGAACGCCTCGCCGGGCTCTCCGTGCGCTACCCGGCCCCGGACGGCGCCCACCCGCTCACCGGCAGCCGCGCCCCCGACCTCCGCCTCGCGGAACCGCCGCACCACGACGGCCTGTTCGGGCTGCTGACGGAGGCTGCGGGGCGCCCGGTGCTGCTCCTCCTCACGGAGCGGGAAGACGACGGGTCCGGCCTCGCGCCGCGTCACCGTCATCAGGAGGCGGCGGAGAAGGCCGCCGCGCACCTGGGCCTCTCCGGGCCCCTCACCACGTGCCGGGCGGTCCCGGCGGACCAGCGCCCCGAGTGGCGCGGAGTCGGCGCGGCACTCGTGCGACCCGACGGCCATGTCGCGTGGGCCGCCGACGCCGGAAGCGGAACCGGGGCAGGAGCCGGAAGCGGAACCGGGGAGGGCTGAGAGACCCGCACGGGGAAGCCGTCAGACGCCCGCGCACCCTCGCAAGTGCACATCTGCCTCAGCTCTTTCTCGTCGCAACCCTGGACAAGCGTCCCGCGCCCTTCTTAGCTTGCGCGCAGTGATCAGTCCGTGGTCAGAGCGCAAGCCTTGAGCGAGGGTCGCATGTATCAGCCGGATCTCTCCCCCGTCATGGACAGCCTGGGGCTGTCGTCGCTCGTCGCCGCACTGCCGCTGCTGACCCTGTTCGTACTGCTGGGCGGGCTGCGGCTGAAGGCACACTGGGCCGGACTGGCCGCGCTGGCCGTGGCCATCGCCGTGGCGGTGGGCGCGTACGGGATGCCGCTGGGGCTCGCCGTGCTGTCGGGCACCGAGGGTGCGGCCTTCGGGCTGTTCCCGATCATGTGGATCGTGCTCGCCGCGCTGTGGGTGTACCAACTCACGGTCGTGAGCGGGCGGTTCGAGGATCTGCGGCGCGCCTTCAACCTCGTCAGCGACGACCCCCGGGTACAGGCCCTCATCATCGCCTTCTGCTTCGGCGCGCTGCTGGAGGCGCTGGCGGGGTTCGGCGCGCCCGTTGCCATCACCGGCGTGATGCTCATGGCCGTCGGCTTCTCGCCGGTACGGGCCGCCGTGACCGTGCTCGTCGCCAACACGGCTCCCGTCGCGTTCGGCGCCATCGCCACGCCGATCATCACGGCTGGCAGCCTCACCAAGATCCCGTTCGAGGACATCGGCGCCTACGTGGGCCGCCAGACACCACTGCTCGCACTGTTCGTGCCGGTGCTGCTGGTGGCCCTCGTCGACGGGGTGCGCGGCATCCGCCAGACGTGGCCCGTCGCGCTGGTGTGCGGGGTCGCGTTCGCCGTCGCCCAGTTCGTCAGCGCCAACTACATCTCCGTCGAACTGACGGACATCATCGCCTCGTTGGTGGCCCTCGCCGCCGTCGTGCTGTTCCTGCGCGTCTGGCGTCCGGGCGACAGCGAGCGCGTACGGGCCGACCTGCGCCGCGCCACCGAGGCGGAGCGCGCCGAGGCCGACGAGCGGGACGGCGTCGTGACGCGCGACGGTGCCGGGGCCGCCGGGCCGGCCGCCGGACCGGAGGCCGGGGCCGGGGGCGCGGCGCCCGGCACGGACACGGACACGGAGCGTGCCACCACGCCCCTCGGCAACGCGCGGGTCCTGATGGCGTTCCTGCCGTACCTCATCGTGATCGCGGTCTTCTCGGTGGCGAAGCTGTGGGACACCGTCAAGGAGTTCCTCGCCGACAGCGACCTCCAGGTGCGGTGGCCCGGACTGGACGGCGAGGTCCTCACCGCCGCCGGCGACCCCTCGTCGACGACCACCTACGTCTTCCCCTGGCTGTCCTCGCCCGGTTCGCTCCTGCTGCTGTGCGGCATCCTCGTCGCCGCCGTCTACCGCATCGGCCCCGCCCGCGCGGCCCGCGAACTCGTCAGCACCGTGGTCACCCTGCGCTGGGCGCTGCTGACGGTGGCCTCCGTGCTGGCCCTCGCCTATGTGATGAATCTTTCAGGGCAGACGATCACGATCGGCACCTGGATCGCCGGTACGGGCGCGGCCTTCGCCTTCCTCTCGCCCATCCTCGGCTGGCTCGGCACCGCCGTGACGGGCTCGGACACCTCGGCCAACGCGCTCTTCGCGACCCTCCAGCAGACCGCCGCTGCCAAGGCGGGCCTCGATCCCACGCTGCTGGTCGCGGCGAACACCTCGGGCGGTGTCGTGGGCAAGATGATCAGCCCGCAGAACCTCACCATCGCCGCCACCGCCGTGGGTCTCGTCGGGCGCGAGGCGGTGCTGTTCCGAAAGGCCGCGCCCTGGAGCCTGTTGCTCCTCCTGGTGATGTGTTTCCTCGTCCTCCTCCAGTCCCACATCCTCGCCTGGATGCTCCCCTAGAAGACGTCCGCTACCCTCCTGACCTGGGCGATCGGGCCCCGCCCCCTCCGGTGCGGGCCCCTCGGAGCTGTGTGTAGTCTGTGCCGCCGGCCACGGCTCGTGGCCTGTAAGCAGGCCAGGAACACGAAGGACGCGAGACATGAGCACCACCACAGCGCAGACCGAGCACCCCCCGATCTACGAGGAACTCGTGGACGAGCTGGGCGACGTTCCGGCAGACGTGCGGGCCGTCGCGGAGCGGGTGCTCCAGGAGGCCGAGGAGGCCGTGCGGTGGAAGGCGAACGACGGCACCCTCGACAGCGCGGCGGCCTGAGCCACCGCGCACCGGGCGCACAGGGTCAGGCGAAGACCTGGCTCGCCACGTACATCAGCCCCGCGTAGCCGCCGAGCACGAGGACGACGATGAGGAGCAGCCACGCCGCCGCCTGGCTGGGGATCGGCTCCGGCGGGTCCGGCTTGGGCGGTTCCACCGGGCAGCACTTCGAGCAGTGCGGTTCGGCTTCGGCCATGACGGCGAGCTTCGTGCCGTTTCATGGGGCACGCAAGAGATGAGGCGCTTGTCGCCACATGTCCGCCGAAACGGCTGATACGGCGCTCCGCTCTTTTCCGTACCTCAGGCGCACTACCGACCCGCGCCGCGCACGCCCCCGGCGCCATGTCGCCGCCGGGCGCCCGCCGCGGGACGCCCGCCGACCGCTCAGCGGTCCTCCAGCGCCGCCGTGAGCAGCTCGCGGGTCTCCTCCTCGACGTGGTCCGCGTAGTAGTCGTACAACGCCTGGCGGCCGAGCCGCGCGGCCCGTTCGCCGTCGCCCGAGCGGATCGCGTCCAGGACCTGGCGGTGGTGCGCGATGGAGCGCTCCATCCACGCGGTGGCATCGACGGCGGTGGCGATCTTCCCCTCGATGACCTCCACCACCGCGTCGTGCACGGCCCGCGCGCACAGCCCCAGCAGGGAGTTGCGGCTCGCCCGCGCGACGGCCTGGTGGAAGAGCGCGTCGGCCTCGCTGAACGCGTGCGGCCCGGCCCGCTCGTCCCCCTTCAGGGTCTCCATCCTGGCTATCTGCTCGGCCATCCGCGCGAGGTCGTCCTCGCCGTGCAGCCGCGCGGCCAGCCGGTTGCTCTCGGCGTCCAGGACCATCCGGAACTGCACCAGTTCGCCCAGCGTGGACACATGGGACCGGGTGAGCCGTCCCAGCGCCCTGCTCAGGTTGTCGGGCGAGACGCCCAGCACCTCGGCGCCCAGGGGGTCGCCGGGGCGCGAGCGCACCAGTCCGGCGGACTGGAGGACGCGCAGCGCCTCGCGGACCGTGGAGCGGCCCACGGCGAACTGGTTCACGAGTTCACGCTCGGCGGGCAGCCGTGCCCCGGCGGGCAGCTCGCCGCTGAGGATGCGCTCCTCGATCTGCTCTGCCACGCGCTGATAAGCGCGTACGGGCTCCACGGGCTGGAATGTCGCTCCGTCGGCGGACATCGTCGTCCCTCACTGTTCCGTCTCGGTCCCGGCGGTTCTGGCGGTCCCGGCGGCCCGGGCCTGCGTGGATCGCCCCTGCCGCCCTCTTGACCCACGCCTGAGCGCGCTAGCAGAGTACGGGAGATCATCTGGTCTGACCAGTGAACTGGCCTTCTGACCAGGACTATTGGAGGGTTCCATGCATTCCAGCCCGACCGGTCCAACCCGTCCCACCGGCCCGGACGCGCCCTCGCACGTCACCCCGCCCTCGTACGTCTCCGGGGCCGACGAGGAGGCCGCCGTCGCCCTCGCCCGGGAGCTGGTGCGGCTGCGCACGGTCAATGCCGAGGGGGCCACGGACGTCGAGCGTCCGGCCGCCGAGGTCGTCACCCGGCTCTTCCGCAGGTTCGGCTGGGAGCACGAGGTGGTGGAGGTGGCCCCCGGGCGCCCGAACGTCGTCGCCGTCGTCGAGGGCGGCGGAGGGGACGGGCCGACCCTCATGTTCGAGGGGCACATCGACGTCGTCACCGAGGGGGACGCGGCCGACTGGTCCGTCGACCCGTACGGAGCCGAGATCCGCGACGGAAAGCTGTGGGGCCGTGGCGCCGCCGACATGAAGTCGGGCGTGGCGGCGATGATCTACGGCGTGCGCGCACTCCAGGAGGCGGGCCCCTTCCCCGGCCGGATCGTGCTCGGGGTGCTGTGCGACGAGGAGGGCATGATGCTGGGCGCCAAGGCGTTCGCGGCCTCGCCCCTCGCGGCGGAGGTGGACGGCGTCGTCGTCTGCGAGCCCGAGGGGTACGAGGTGTGCACCTCGGCGCGGGGCGGCATCCGGCTGCGCCTCGGCCTGACGGGCGCGATGGCGCACGGCGCCATGCCCCAGGAGGCGCGCAGTCCGGTCGTGGCCGGGGCGCGGATCGTCGCGGCGCTGGCCGGGGTCCAGGAGTGGGCCGAGGAGCGCTACGGCACCCACCGGCACGCGGGCAGGGTCACCGTCACCCCGACCGTGCTGCGCGCGGGCGACCCCTCCCAGCTCAACGTCATCCCGGGCCACGGCCTGGTGGGCGTCGACGTGCGCACGATCCCCGGCACGGACCACGCCGAACTGATCGGCCGCGTCCGGCGCGCCGCGGAGGAGGCCGCGCGGGAGGCGGGCGTCACCGTCGAGCTGGCCGTCGTCGACGACCGGCCCGCGATCGAGACGCCCGAGGACCACCCCGTCGTCGCCGGGCTGGTCGCGGCGCACTCGCTCGTGCACGGCGAGGCACCGGCCTTCGGCGCCGTCCCCGGCACGACGGACGGCACCATCCTCACCCGCGACGCGGGCCTGCCCACCGTCGTCTACGGTCCCGGCGGCAAGTGGATCGCGCACCAGAAGGACGAGTACGTGGAGGTGCGCGAGATCGGCGAGTACACCCGCGTCTACGCCGCCGCCGCGCACCACTTCCTCACGGGTGGCCCCCTGAACACCGGCACGGCGGAGAGCGCGCGATGAGCGGCGCGGCAGAGCGGGGGCACGCGGCGCGGTACCCCGACGGCCTGCCCGTCGGCGGCGAATGGGTGCGCACGGAGCGCACGGAGACCGTCCGCTTCCCCTACGACGGCAGCCCCGTGTGCCAGGCGCCCGTCGGCGACGCACAACTCGCGCGGCGCGCGGTGGAGGCCGCCTCGGCGCTGCGCCCGCGCGTGGCCGCGCTCTCCTCGCGGGTGCGGCGGCGGGTGCTGTGCGGGGTCGCGGCGGCGCTGGAGGAACACGCGGGCGAGCTGGAGGACCTGCTCGTCCTGGAGACGGGCAAGCCCCGCGCCGACTGCCGTACGGAGGTGCTGCGGGCCATCGCCACCTGGGAGGCCACGGCCGACGAGGTCTCCCGCACGCACGGCGAGACGGTGCCGCTCGACCTGCTGCCGTCGGGTGACGGCATGACCGGCTTCTGGACCCGGCGCCCCATCGGCGTCGTCGTGGGCATCGCCGGGTTCAACTATCCGATGATGCTGGCCTCCCACAAGATCGCCCCGGCGCTGGCCGCGGGCTGCCCCGTCATCGTGAAGCCCGCGCCCGCCACTCCGCTGGCCACGCTGTGGCTGGTGCACCTGGTGCGCGAGCGGCTCGCCGCGGCCGGTGCGCCGGAGGGCGCGGTGCAGCTCGTCACCGGCGACGCGGAGGTGGGGCGGACGCTGACCACGCACCCCGATGTGGCGGCGGTTTCCTTCACGGGCTCTGCCGCCGTCGGCCACCGCATCGCGCGGGACGCGGCGCCGCGCAAGGTGGTGCTCGAACTCGGCTCCAACGCGGCCCTGGTGGTGGCCGCCGACGCGGATCTCGACGCGGCGGCCGACGCCGTCGTGCGCGGCGGCTTCTACGCCTCGGGCCAGGCGTGCATCTCCGTACAGCGGGTGATCGCCGTCGCGGAGATCGCGGCCGAGCTGGAGCGGCGGATCGCCGCACGGCTGCCCGGGGTCACCGTCGGCGACCCCCGCGAGGAGGGGACGCGGGTCGCCGCGCTGATCGACGGCGCGGCGACGGAGCGCGTGCTCGCGTGGATCGACGCGGCCCGCGAGGCGGGGGCCAGGCTCGTGCACGGCGGCGCGCTTGCTCCCGAAGGCGGCGAGGGGGCGGGGAGCGTCGGCCGGTGCGTCGAGCCGACGCTGCTCGCCGACGTACCGGACGTGCCCGGCGGGCTGCACGTCTGGGACGAGGAGGTCTTCGGCCCGCTGGTCGCCCTGCGCACGGTGCCGGACCTGGACGCGGCGTACGCGCTGGTGAACGCGAGCCGTTACGGGCTGCACGCCGCGGTCTTCACCCGCGACCTGGGCGCGGCCTTCCGCGCGATCGACACCCTGGACGTCGGCGGCGTCGTGATCAACGAGGTCCCCGGCTACCGCTGCGACATCGCCCCGTACGGCGGCGTCAAGGACTCCGGCATCGGCCGCGAGGGACCACGGTTCGCGATAGAGGAGCTGACGGTGACCCGGATGGCGGTGATCCGCCCATGAGACGCGCCTGCCGCGCACGATGCGCGGGGCGTGGCACGCCGGGCCATGAGCGGCCCGGAACCGGCAGCACGGTGACCTCGCGGGCCGCCGCCACGACGGACGGTACGACGGAGAGGTGGAGACGGTGACAGCGAAGACGGACGGCACCCCCGAGGCACCTGGCACGACGAACAGGACGCGCGAGACGGACACGTCCCGCACGGCAGAACCCGCCCACACGACGGGCCCGACCCGTACAGGCGACCCCGGCAACAGGGGGGACGCGGCCCGCGCGGCAGACCCCGCCCGCGCGGACGACGCACCCCGCGCCACCGCCGCCGCCCCCGTCCCGTACGCGGAGCTGTTCCGGCTCGACGGGCGGCGCGTAGCCGTCGTCGGTGGGGCCAGCGGCATCGGGCGTGAGTCCGTACGCGCGCTGGCCTCGCAGGGTGCCGAGGTGATCGTGGCCGACCGGGACCCGGAGGGCGCGGCGGAGACGGCGAGGATCGCCGCGGCCGACTCCCCCACGCACGGCCGTGCGACCCCGTACCCGCTGGACGTCCTCGACAGCGACGCCGTCCGCACCGCTGCCGACCGGTGGGGGCCGCTGGACGGTCTCGTCGTGACCGTCGGCGTCAACGTGCGCAAGCGGATCGCCGACTACACCCTCGACGAGTTCGACCGCGTGCTCGCGCTCAACCTGCGCGCGTACCTCTCGCTGATCCAGTCCGTCGCGCCGGGCATGGCCGCACGCGGCGGCGGCAGCGTCGTCGGGCTCGCTTCGATGCGCGCCTTCCAGGTGGAGCCGGGCCAGAGCGTGTACGCGGCGTCGAAGGCAGGTCTGGTGCAGTTTCTGCGGACGGCCGCCGCCGAGTGGGGGCCGCGGGGCGTGCGGTTCAACGCCGTGGCGCCCGGCGTCGTGCGGACCCCGCTCACCGACCAGATCGCCGCCGACCCCGCCTGGTACGACGCCTACGCGCGGGCGTCGGCGCTCCAGCGCTGGGCCCATCCCCAGGAGATCGCGGGCGCCGTCGCGTATCTCGTCTCCGACGCCGCCACCTTCGTCACCGGAAGCGTGCTGACGGTCGACGGCGGCTGGACGGCGGTCGACGGCCGCTACGAGCCGTCCGTCTGACGCGTCCCACCGACCCACCGGCCGTCCAAGCCCCGAGAAGGAGTGTCATGTCCCCCACCACCGAGGACGGAGGGCTGGAGGGCCCCCAGGAGCCAGGGCCGCTCCCGTTCGACGAACTGCCCGCCGTACGCCCGCGCCGGCACGCGCTGTGGCTGCTGCTCGTGCCCGCCGCGCTGTACTGCGCGGCGCCGCTGGTGGCCAACCGCGTCGAACCGCGGGTGCTGGGCATCCCCTTCCTCCTCTTCTGGGTGATCGCCGCGACGGTGATCAGCCCCTTCGTCATCTGGCTCACCGCGCGCCTCGACCCCGCGTACCGCACGAACGCGATCGAGCCGATCCCCGCCGACGGCGCGGAGACCGGGAGCGAGACCGGGAAGGGAGACGTCCGATGAGCGGATCCGCCGCGGTCGCCACGACCATCTTCGGCCTCGCCATGGTCGCCACCATCCTCATCGGCGTGCTGAGCGCCCGGGGCCGCGACAAGGGGCTCGCCGAGTGGTCGGTCTCCAGCCGCGGGCTGGGCGTGATGTTCATCTGGCTGCTGATGGCCGGTGAGACCTACACCAGCTTCTCCTTCCTCGGTACCGCGGGCTGGTCGTACTCCTACGGCGTGCCGATCCTCTACCTCGTCGCGTATCTGACGGTCGGCTTCGCCGTCGCCTACGTCGTGGGCCCCGCGCTGTGGACGTACGCCTCCCGGCACCGCCTCATCTCCATCGCCGACATGGCCGAACACCGCTTCCGCTCCCGCCCCGTGGGCATCCTCGTCGCGGTCGTGGCCACGGTCTTCCTCGTCCCGTACATCCAGGTGCAGATCCAGGGCATGGGCGTGGTGGTGAACGCGATGACGTACGGGAGCGTCGATCTGCGTGTCGCCGCCGTCGTCTCCTTCGTCGTCGCCGAGGTGTTCATCCTGGTCTCGGGGCTGCGCGGCTCCGCGTGGGTCAGCGCGCTCAAGGACGTGCTGGTGATCGCCGCCGTGGTGTTCCTCGCGGTGTACGTGCCGCTGCACTACCTCGACGGCTTCGGCGACCTCATGCACCGGATGGTGGCCGAGAAGCCCGAGTGGCTGACCTTCCCCGGGCACGAGTCGGGCGGGCTGAACGGCACCTGGTTCGTCAGCACGCTGCTGCTCAACGCGGTGACCATCACGATCTTCCCGACCACCGTCGCGGGGTATCTCAGCGCGCGGTCACCGAACGCGCTGCGCCGCAACGCGCTGCTGCTGCCCTGGTACCAACTGCTGCTGTTCATCCCGATGATGGTCGGCGCCACGGCGCTGTTCGCGCTCCCCCACCTGGACAACCCCGATCTGGCGCTGTTCCGCCTCGTCACCGACTCGCTGCCCGCTCCGGTCGTCGCCGTGATCGGGGTTGCGGGCGCGCTCTCGGCCATCGTGCCCATGAGCGTGTTCATGCTCGCCATCGGCACCCTGTGGGGCCGCACCCTGCTCGGCGGCGGCAACGGCGCCGACCCGCGCTCCCGGCGCAGGGGGAGCGGCCCCGCCGACGACGTCCGCACCAAACGCCTCTCGCAGCTCGTGTGCTTCCTCGCCGGGCTGATCGCCCTCGCGGGCAGCCTCTTCTACCCCAACACGCTGGTGCAGTTGTCCGTCCTCTCCTACGAGGGGCTCGCTCAGCTGGTGCCCACCGTCCTCCTCGCGCTGTTCTGGCCTCGGATGACCGCGCGCGCCGCCGTGTCGGGGATGGCCGTAGGGCTGGCGGTGATGACGGCGCTGTGGGCCTCGGACAACGACCCGTGGCACGGCGTCAACGGAGGCATCATCGCCCTCGCCGCCAACCTCGCCGTCGTCCTGGCACTGACCCTCACGCGCCGCCCGGCGCACACCACCCGTACGGGCGACGAGCGCGTCCACGAGGAGGAGAAGAAAGCGTGAGCACGACGCACGACATGAACGCGACGCACGACATGAACGACGGCGACGTGACGGTCTTCGAGGTGCCGGGGCTGGACCATCCCGTGGAGATCCTGATCGACCGGTGGGGCGTCCCGCACCTGTACGCCTCCTCGCGGGACGACCTCTTCCTCGCCCAGGGCTTCAACGCGGCCCGCGACCGGCTCTTCCAGATCGACCTGTGGCGCAGGCGCGGACTCGGGCTGCTGGCCGAGGTGTTCGGCGCCGAGTACGCCGAACACGACCGCGCGGCACGGCTGTTCCTGTACCGGGGCGGCATGGCCGAGGAGTGGCGCGCCTACGGCGAGCACACCGAGCGGGTCACCGGCGCGTTCGTGAGCGGCATCAACGCCTTCGTCGAGCTGTGCCGCAGCCAACCGGCCCTGCTGCCGCCCGAGTTCACGCTCCTCGGCTACGAGCCCGCGCGCTGGGAGCCGTCCGATGTGGCCCGTGTCCGCAGCCACGGGCTCTACTACAACCTCCAGGACGAGGTCTCCAGGGCGCTGACTCTGCGCGACCACGGCCCTGCGGCCGAGGAGCTGCGCAAGAAGCGCGAGCCGGCGCCGCACGCGCTGCGGGTGCCGGAGGGGCTCGATCTGTCCGTCATCCCCGACGACGTGCTGCGCGTGTACCGGCTGGCGACCACTCCTCCGTGGGCCGCGCCCCCCGGTGCGCCGCCCGCCGCGCCGCGTCAGGGCATCGACGGCAGCAACAACTGGGTGCTGGGCCCCTCCCGTACCGCGACGGGCCGCCCACTGCTGGCCAACGACCCGCACCGGGCCGTGACGCTGCCCTCGCTGCGCTACCTCGCGCACCTGTCGGCGCCGGGCCTCGACGTCATCGGCGGCGGCGAGCCAGCGCTGCCGGGCGTCTCCATCGGGCACAACGGGCACATCGCGTTCGGCCTGACGATCTTCCCCATCGACCAGGAGGACCTGTACGTCTACCGCACGCACCCGGACGACCCCCGCGCCTACTGGTACGAGGGGCGCTGGGAGCCCATGGTCAGGGTGGCCGAGCGCATCCCGGTGAAGGACGGCGAACCCGTCGAGGCCGAGCTGTGGTTCACCCGGCACGGGCCCGTCGTGTGCGAGACCCCGGAGCGGAACGCGGCGTTCGCGGTACGGGCCGCCTGGCTGGAGCCCGGCATGGCCCCGTATCTGGGCAGCATGGACTACATGGGCGCGAAGGACCCCGACGCCTTCACCGCCGCGATGCGCAGGTGGGGCGCGCCGGGCGAGAACCAGGTATACGCGGCGCCGGACGGCACCATCGGGTGGCGCCCGGCCGGACGGGTTCCGGTGCGCCCCAACTGGGACGGGACACTGCCCGTCCCCGGTGACGGCCGCTACGAGTGGGCGGGCTTCCACGGCCCGGATGCGCTGCCCTCCGTACGCGACCCGGAGGCGGGCTGGTTCGCCACGGCGAACCAGCTCAACCTGCCGCCCGGCTACCCGAACGACGAACGCACCGTCACCTACGACTGGTACGCGCCCTACCGCCACCAGCGCATCTGCGAACAACTGGCGGAGCGCGCCGACTGGAGCGTCCAGGACTGCGTGGCGCTCCAGACGGACCAGCTCAGCGTGCCCGCGCGGGCCGTGCTGCCGCTGCTCGACGGGCTGGACAGCGCGGACGAGCGGGTGCGGTGGGCGCTGGAGCTGCTGCGGGGGTGGGACGCGGTGCTCGCGCCAGGGTCGGCAGCCGCCGCGCTGTACGAGGTGTGGCACAGGCGGCATCTGCGCCCGTCCCTGCTGCGCACCGCGCTGCGGCAGGCGCTGGCGTCGGGGGACGGCGGGGAACGGGACGAGGCCACGGAAACGCAGGGTGCGGAGGCGGCCGTCGAACGGGCGCTGGCCCGCGTGCTGCCCGCCGAGGACGCCTCGGCCGACGCACGGGTGGACCTGGACCTGCTGCTCGACCCGGGCGAACGGCTCGGCCCGCGCCCCGCGGAGACGCTCCCCGCCCTGCTCCTCGGCTCGCTCGCGGGTGCGGTGACCGAGCTGGAGGAACTGCTGGGCCAGGACAGGGACGCCTGGCGCTGGGGAGACCTGCACCGTGCCCTGCTGCGGCACCCGCTCACGGGGCTGTTGCGGGAGGCGGCGAAGGAGCGGGGCGAGGAACTGCCGGAGTGGGCCGTCGTGGGGCCTGCCGAGCGGGGCGGCAGCGGTGACACCGTCGGCGCCGCCACGTACGGTGCCGACTTCCGCCAGACGGCGGGGGCCACCTTCCGGCTGGTCGTGGACGTGGGTGACTGGGACGCGTCGGTGGCCATGAACGCGCCGGGCCAGTCGGGCGTCCCGGGGAGCCCGCACCACGCGGACCTGTTCGGGCCGTGGGCGTCGGACGGCGCGTTCCCGCTGGTGTACGGGCGGGAAGCGGTCGAGCGGAACACGGCGCGACGCCTGCTCCTGCGGCCCCGCGACCAGCGCTGCAACGGGTGAGGCCCCCCGGCCGTCCCGCGCAGACGGGGCGGCCGGGGCCGTGGTCAGGCGCCGGTGGCGGGTCCTGGGGCGCGGGCCGCGGTGCCGGGGGAACGGGGCGAATCCGGGTCCGTCGGCACGGCTCTCAGGGCGCGCGGACGGGGGCCGCCTCCGGCGTCACCGGTCTCGGGGCAGGGGTCGTCGGAGCCGGGCCCTGGCTCCCGTTCCCGTTCCTCTTCCCGCTCTCCGCCCGCCTGACCGTTGGACGGCTGCCCGTCGTACGCCCGGCCATCGCGCGGTGGCAGCCCGCGGCCCGCGCCGGTGAGGACGTCGTAGGCGCGTCGCGGGTCCTCACCGGTGAGCTTGGCGCGCACCACGGCCAGCTCCCACAGCTCGGGGTCGAGCTCCGGTTCCTGGCCGGGGTCCGGATCCGGTTCCATGCGGTTCCCTTCGACGGTGCCCGCGCACCGTCTCCTGCGTCCTCCAGGACGGGCCCGTCTCCCGTGGGGCCTCGTATCCCTCGTATCCCGCGTGCCGACCGGAACAGAACCGTCGGCCCGATCTTCACATCCTCTCGCGACAACGCCCACTATCCCCTGAATGGTGCCCTGTGGGGAGCCACTCGCCCGTTCCTGCGTACGCGCTCGCCCCGGACGGCCACTTCTCGCCCCTGTTCCATGCCACGTACCACCCTTCTCACTCCCGTCGCGCCCCTCGCACCCCGGCGCGGAACCCGCTCAGACCTCGGCGGGCCGTTCGCTTCCGGCGTCCACCACCGCCGACTCGTCCTGCGCGGGGAGGCTGTCCATGAAGGAGCTGACGGAGAAGACCGCGTGCCCCGGCCCGGGCGGGCCGTAGCCGGGAGGGGAGCTGAGGCCGTTTTCCTCCATCGTCGCCCGGTACACGTCCAGCAGCCGCACGTGGTATTCGAGCGGCGCGCCCTGCGGGTTCATCTTGCCGAGCGGGGTGGTGGGCTCGGGGCACCAGGTGGTGAAGCGCGGGGTGATGCCCCGGGACATGAAGTACTGGAGGCCCTCCGCGGTGGAGTCGATCGCCTCGTCCACGGTGCGGAAGCCGGAGGGCGCCGCCATCTCCACGCCCGCGACGAAGTTCGGGATGACGTTGGAGGGGCCGAAGACCTCGGCCGAGTCGAGGATGCGCCGGTGCCACTCGTCGCGGCCGACGTAGCGCTCCTTGCCGGGGCAGTACAGCTCGAAGAGGTTCCGGTCCCACACCTCGTAGTTGGGGTGGTAGATGCGGATACCGTAGTCGTGGAAGCGCTGCACGTCCTCCTTGGGCAGCGCCTGCGCCACGACCTTGCCGATCCACCGGCCGGGGAAGCGCTCCTCGATGGCCTGCGCGTAGCGGCCGTAGAAGTCCGCCTCGGCGAGGCCGTCCACCTTGGAGGTGACGGAGCCGCCGGTGAGGGTGTAGGCGCGGGAGGCGCCTGTGGTGTCGTACCGGTCGATGATCTCCAGCGCCTCCAGCACCTCCTCGACGGGCTTCACCCCCGTGTAGGGGCGGCCCGCGGCCTTGTGCTGGCGCCAGTTGTGGTTGATGTCGCAGTACTGGCACTCCTCCTTGGCGCCGAAGTACTGGCACACCCGGAAGACCGTCAGATAGATCAGGTAACCCCACTGGATGGTGGGTGCCACCTCCATCACCGACTTGCCGTTCTTCAGCGTCTCCCGGTAGTAGTCCGGCATCGGCGGCAGTCCGACGTCGGCGATGGGGCGGCCGTCCAAGTGCAGCCGCAGCGCGCCGTCCTCGTCGGCCTGCACCCGGTAGGGGCTGTCCGGGTTGACCCGCACCGAGACCACTGTGCGGCGCAGCCCGTAGGGGCCGCCCGTCAGCACGATCTCCTCCGGCGGGCGGCGCAGGGCCGCCGTGCCCAGTTCGGGCAGGGTGCGGTGGTCGAAGGAGAAGATGAAGTAGGACTTGGGCTTCACGTCGCCGTCGTCACCGTCGCTGAGCGCCGAGTCGTCGAAGGCTATGCCGCCCCGCAGCAGGTCCTCCTTGAGGACCGCTTCCCGCGGCACATGCGGGAACCGGTCCATCAGGTCCTCGACCAGGTCGGTACGTCGCTGCATGTACGGCTCCTCTGCCCATCGGCTGTTGTTTCCTGACACTCTCCGTATCACGGCCGCTCCCCCACGGGGTCCGGGAGGGTACCCCTCGTCGGGGCCGCAGGGCGGGCCGCCGAGCGGGCCGCAGGCGGGGCCGGGCGCGGCATCGGGAGGGCCGGGGCGGCGGGCGTCGGGCGTGCCCGCGCGTACGGCAGTGGCGAAGATCACCCTTGACGGGGACGCCGCGCGTCAGGAAAAGCGGTCAACGAGAGCCGTCGGGCTCCTCGCCGCCGCGCGCCACGGAGGCCGTCCATCCGTAGGGCAGCTCGTCCCCGTCGACGGTGAGCGCCTCGACGGTGGCGGTCACCGGATCGATGTCCGCCTCGACGCCCTCGCCCGCGTACCGGGGGTAGCCGCTCGCGCCGGTCTCGCCGGTCGGCTCGACGGCGGCACGGCGGACGGCGGCCCGCTCGGGGGAGCGTGCCGTCTCCTCTTCCTCCGCCGCGCCCTGCGGGGTGATCACGATCTCGAACCGCGCTTCATGGCTGGACATGCTCCGAAGTTAGCCCCTCTCCGCACACCGTGCCCTTCTCTCTCGGCCGAGTGGCGGTCTTGCGCCAGTGCGCGCCGCGCACGGCGTGCACGCTCTTCACTTCGCCGCGCGGCATGGAGACGCGGACCGGGGGAACTCGCTACGGCGTGCCGGAGGAGAGGGCCTGAAGCATCCGAGGAGCCCAGCAGGGCCCGAGGCAGAAGGGTCCGGAAGAGAACCGGAGAAGAGAAGGGGAGGAGAAAAACGTCATGAGCGTGGGCCGGAAGATCAGGAACAGTGTGCAGACATTCCGCGGCCGGATCGCGGAAAGCGTCGGCCGGAGCACCGGGGACCGGCGCCTTGAGCAGGAGGGCCGCGCCGACAGGTCCAGCGGAAGCCTGAAGCAGGCCGGCGAGAAGGCGAAGGACGCCTTCAAGCACCGGCCCTGAGCAGGGCCGCCGTCCGCGATTCCCGCTGACCGCACGGGTATTGCTCCGCCCCGTTCCCTACGTCGCGCCACACGCGTTCCGGGTTCTTCTTTCCGGTCCGGAAGCGGTGTGGTTCCGGCGAGGACGGGGACTCGTGGCCCCGAAGACCGCTCACCGAGAACCCAGGAGCGGGTTTTTTCCTTCCGTGACCACACCGCACATGAAGGGACCTGTCGTGAGCGAGAACATCTGGGGTTACCGCGCGACTTCCGCGTATCAGCCCGGAACCGATCTGAGCGGATACAAGGTCGAGGCCATCGACGGCGCCGTCGGAAAGGTCGACAAGCATTCCGAGGACGTCGGATCGGCCTACATCGTCGTCGACACGGGGACGTGGATCTTCGGCAGGCATGTGCTGCTGCCCGCCGGGACCATCGAGCGCATCGACGTGAACGAGAAGAAGATCTACGTCGACCGCACCAAGGACGAGATCAAGGACTCCCCCGAGTTCGACAAGGAGAAGCACACCACCGACCCCGCGTACCACGAGCGGCTCAGCGGTTACTACGGGCGCTCGCGTGACTGAGCACCCGTGATCTGACCGCACACCCCGGTCCGTCCGTGAACGCCGGGCCGGGGTGCGGTGCCCGGCCGGTTCCTCCGGCCGGGCACCGCGCGTTCGCGCGCCCCGCACACCGCACCCCGCACACCGCACCCCGCGCACCTCGTCCCGCACACTGCGCCCCGTGTCCCCGAACTCTGCCGGAACATGGCAATGTGCCCGCCCGGAGGCCCATGGCACGGTGGACGCCCTTGAGATACGGGGGCGGGACGTGAGGGGGACGTCATGTCGGTGCTCATGGGGCTCTGCGGAGCCGTGGTCGTTCTGGGGCTGGCAGTCGCCCTGCTCGTCCGCAGGGAGAGACGCCGCGGCGACGCGCACACGCTGTGGCACGCCCGGGACGCGGTGGTCGGCCCCCGTGAAGCGCGCAGGGAAGCACGCACCGCGCACAGGATGAACTCGACCACGCAGGATCTGCGTGCGATGCGCCGACGCGGCTGAACCGCGTCGAATACCTCGATTGGTCGGTTTCAGCGCCTCAGGGTTACAGCGAACAGCGCAGTGTGTCAGCGTGCCAGACCAGTAAAACGAGGGATCGGTCCGGCAGAGGAGTAAGCATCGCCCCATGAGACACGTCGCGCTAATGAGACCGGGCGCCGCCGCACGGGGCGCCGTACTGCTGTGCTCCGTGCTCCTCGCGGGCCTTCTGGCCACGCACCCCGAGTCGGCAGCCGAGCGGCACACCGCGCACGCCCAGCGGGACACACTGCGCGCCGCACCCGTCGCCGCCGCACGGCAGGCCGCCAACCCCGCCCGCGCGGGCGGGGGTTGTCCGCGCGGCAGCTTCCCCGCGGGCAAGAGGCCCTCGTCAGACGAGCGTTGGTATCCCCCGGTCAAGGGCTACAAGCTGACCGCCCGTTTCGCCTCCTCCGGCGAGCGGTGGTCCCACCGGCACACGGGGCAGGACTTCGCCGTGAAGTCGGGCACCCCCGTCAGGTCGGTGGGCGCGGGCACCGTCGTGCGGTCCTCGTGCGGCGGCTCGTTCGGCAATCAGATCGTCGTACGGCACGCCAACGGCTTCTACACGCAGTACGCGCACCTCTCCCTGCTCCAGGTGCGAAAGGGCCGGCGGGTGGCACCGGGCCAGCAGATCGGCCTGTCCGGCAACAGCGGCAACACCACGGGCCCGCACCTGCACTTCGAGGTCCGCCGCACACCGAACCCCGAGTCGGCCACCAACCCCGTCGCCTGGCTGCGCCACCGTGGCGTGTCCCTCTGACGTCACGCCACCGACACGCCCCCCGGCACCCCCGGCGCCACCGACGCCAACTCCCGTACCGTGTGCGGCCTCAGCGCCGTCCGCGCCGCAGCCGCACGCGGTACGAGTAGTGCTCGGGCAGGAAGTGACTGATCGCCAGCTCGACGGGATGCCCGGCGGCGGAGAAGTAGAGCCGGTCGATGCGCAGCAGCGGCAGCTCCTCGGCGCACCCGAGGCGGCGGGCGACCTCGGGTGTGGCCCGGCCGACGGTAACGCTCTGCTCGGCCTCCGCGACGGGCTCGGGCAGCCGCGCGTCCAGCAGCCCGATGACGGTCAGCCCGCTGCGGGACCCGGCCTCGTTCAGCTCGGGCACCTCCTCGACGAGCTTGCCCGCGTCCGGCGGCAGATAGACCGTCGTCAGACAGAACGGGGTCTCCTCGTGCAGGCGGAGGAAGCCGAGCTTGTGCACCCGGTCGGAACGCAGTTGGAGCCTGCCCGCCGCGTCGAGATCGACCTGCCGGTGCAGCGGCGTGACCAATTCCATGGCCGTGTCGAGCGAGAGCGCCATGAGGTCCTCGACGGAGCCGAACTGCCGCAGCTGCTGCTCCTCCCCGGCCGCGGCGAAGGTGCCACGGCCGGGGACGCGGTAGACCATGCCCTCGGCGACCAGGTCCTGGAAGGCGCGGCGCACGGTCTGTCTGCTGACGCCGTGGGCCTGGGCGAGTTCGGCCTCGGTGGGCAGCCGTACGCCGTCGGCGTAGTCATGCCGCAGGATCGCCTGCCGCAGCTCGCGTGCCAGGCGCACATATGCGCTGTCCCGCCCGTTCGTGCTCTTCGTACGCACCACGCCACCACCCCTCGCCGACGCTTCCGCGAGTGTAGTGGCCGATCATCGGACCGGTAGTGGCAAAGCCCTGACCAGCCCTGACCAACCACGCCGCCCGCCACCGAGGGGGCCGTCAGCCGATGGGTTCGGGCATGGGCACGACGTCGTAGGCGAGGGTGATCTCGTTCCCCGTCGCCGGGTCGGCGAGCTGCACGCGCCAGCCCTCGGCGAACTGGTCGACCCCGTGGCGCATCGGGATGGTGCCGGAGATGAGCACGGTGCCCGGCTCCAGCTCCCCGCGCTCGCGGAGCACACCGGCCCAGTAGGCCGGGGTCAGCAGTTCGGCGCCCGTGCCGTCCTGGATCAGCTCCTCGGAGCCGTCGGCGCCCCGCACCCACGCGCGCAGGGTCAGGCTGTCGACGCGCTCGGCCACGTCGTCGAGGCGCCAGGCGTGCTCCGCGAGGACGTCGGGGCCCGCGTTCTTGCTCCAGGCCACGCCGTGGGCCTCCAGGGCGCGGTCGGTGTGGTCGCAGGCGGCGGTCAGCAGCAGCTCGCCCGAGTCGTCGACGACGAGCGCCCACTCGGCCTCTCCCGAGGTCTTCCCGTGCTGCGCGGGCACGGTCCGCGCCTGCTGGGCGAGGTAGGGCGCGACGGGGTACAGGGCCGGGATGGTGGCGGGCGCGGGCACGCCCAGTTCCGCCAGTTCCGCCACGTGTGCCGCGACGTCCTCCTGGCTGCGGCCGGCGTACCCGGCGTTGAGCAGACGCGTCACGGTCACGGTGCGGCGGCTGCTGTCCGGCAGGGTGAACGACAGGCTCGGCATGGTGCTTCCTCCAGGTCGGGCTGGGTTGCGGAGAAGTAAATTCCCGCTCCCCAGGGTTGCGCATACGAGCTGTATACAGCAAGTATGCTCGTGTACGAAAGGCCGTGACCGTGAGGGGGCCACCCGTGGACCAGAACCAGCAGCACCCGTCTCCGGCGGGCGCCCCGCACCCGCCGACCGGCCCGGAAGGGCGAGAGGGGGCCGACACTCCCGACCGCAGGACGCTGGTCAAGGCGTTCACCGCCAGCCTCACCGGCACCTCGCTGGAGTGGTACGACTTCGCCGTCTACTCGGCCGCCTCCGCGCTCGTCTTCGGCAAGCTCTTCTTCCCGTCGGACGATCCGCTCACCGGGACGCTGCTCGCCTTCTCCACCTACGCGGTGGGCTATGTCTCGCGCCCCCTCGGCGGCTTCGTCTTCGGGCGGCTCGGCGATGTGATCGGCCGCAAGAGGGTGCTCGTCGCGACGCTCGTCCTCGTCGGCGCCGCCACCTTCCTGATCGGCTGCCTGCCCACGCACGCGGCGGTTGGCCCGGCGGCCCCCGTGCTGCTGGTGCTGCTGCGCTTCGCGCAGGGCGTGGGCGTCGGCGGCGAGTGGGGCGGCGCCGTGCTGCTGACCAGCGAGTTCGGCAACGCGCGACAACGCGGCTTCTGGGCGTCCGCGGCCCAGGTCGGCCCGCCCGCCGGCAACCTGATGGCCAACGGCGCGCTGGCCGCGCTCGGCGCGCTCCTCACCGAGGACCAGTTCCTCTCCTTCGGCTGGCGCATCGCCTTCCTCCTCTCCGGGCTGCTGGTCGCCTTCGGGCTGTGGGTGCGGGTGCATCTGGAGGAGACGCCCGTCTTCAAGGCCGTCGAGGCGGGCGGCGAGCGCCCCGAGGCGCCCATCCGCGAGGTCTTCGCCACGCAGCGCAGGCAGTTGGCCGCCGCCATCCTGTGCCGCGTCGCGCCCGACGTGCTCTACGCGATGTTCACCGTCTTCGTCCTCACCTACGCGACGGAGCAGCTCGGCATGGCACGCGGCGAGGCACTGACCGCCGTGCTGGTGGGCTCGGCGCTCCAGATCTTCCTCATCCCCCTGGCGGGCGCGCTCTCGGACCGCGTGAACCGCAGGTGGCTGTATCTGGGCGCCGCCGTCGCCGCCGGGGTGTGGCCGTTCATCTTCTTCCCGCTCGTGGCCACCCGCTCCTGGGGGCTGCTCGTCCTGGGCGTCATCGGCGCGCTCGTCATCCACTCGGTGATGTACGGGCCGCAGGCCGCCTTCGTCGCCGAGCAGTTCAGCCCGCGCCTGCGCTACACCGGTTCCTCGCTCGCCTACACCCTCGCGGGCGTCATCGGCGGCGCCGTCGCACCGCTCGTGTTCACGGCGCTGCTCGGCGCTTTCGGCACCTGGCTGCCGATCGCGCTCTACATCGTGCTGACCGCCGTGCTGACGGTGGCCGGTGTGCTGCTGGGGCGGGACGCCGACCACGCCGAGGACGAGGAGTACACCCGCCGGTTCTCCGACGGCGCGGCCAAGGACCCGCTCGCCGCGGGGCGGCCCTCGTGAGCACGGCGCCCACCTCTCGGGTGGGGGGCGCGCCAGAGGCGGGCGAGACCGTACCGTACGGGCACGGCGGTCCCACGCCGCACCGCACCGCCCCGCCCGCGCGCACACCCACGCACACGCACCGTCCGAATCCGAATCCGCCCGGCCTGACAAGGAGGCGCCGTGACCACGCTGCGCACCGCACTGTGCCAGTTCACCGCGAGCACCGACCCCGAGGAGAACCTGCGCGCCATCGAAGCGCTGGCGGAACAGGCCGCGAGCGAGGGCGCACGGCTCGCGGTCTTCCCCGAGGCGGCCATGGCCCGCTTCGGCATCCCGCTCGGCCCGGTCGCCGAACCGCTGGACGGCCCCTGGGCCAACGGCCTGCGGGACATCGCCAGGCGCCACCGGCTCACCGTCGTGGCAGGCATGTTCACCCCGGCCGACGGCGGACGGGTCGCCAACACCCTGCTGGCCACGGGCCCGGGAGTGGAGGCCGCCTACGACAAGATCCACCTGTACGACGCCTTCGGCTTCTCCGAGTCGGACACCGTGGCGCCGGGCGCGAAGATCGTCACGATCGACGTGGACGACGTCCGCGTCGGCCTCGCCACCTGCTACGACGTGCGCTTCCCCGAACTGTTCCGCGCCCACGCCGACGCCGGGGCCGTCATCTCCGTGCTGCCCGCCTCCTGGGGCGCCGGACCGGGGAAGCTGGCGCACTGGGAGCTGCTGACCAGGGCGCGGGCGCTCGACGCGACGGTGTGGGTGGCCGCCGTCGGCCAGGCGCCGCCGGAGCCGGATGCGGACATCGAGGAGCGCACTAAGGCGCCGACGGGCATCGGGCACAGCGCGCTCATCGGCCCCGACGGCAGCGTCAGGGAGCAGGCGGGGACGGCGCCCGGGCTGATCGTCGCCGACGTGGACGTGGACGAGGTGCAGCGGGTGCGCCGGGCCGTCGCGGTCCTGGACAACCGGCGGCTGTAGCGCCCGCCGGTCCTTCCCTGTCTGTTCCAGCTCGACGGGCGCCGGGTCGCGTGCGCGGCCCGGCGCCCGTCGTGCGGCCGCAGGGCACGCCCTGGGCGCTCAGCCCTCGGTGAGGATGCGGCGGGTGGCCGCGATGTGGTCGTCGATCGCGGCGCACGCTTCGGGCGCGCTGCCGGACGCCAACGCGTCCAGGATGCGCCGGTGTTCGGCGATGACCTCGTCCTGGCGCCCGCCCGAGCGGTAGAGCGCGACGACGCCCGCGCGGATCTGGCGGCTGCGCAGCGCGTCGTACTGCTTGGCCATCAGCCCGTTGCCCACCGAGGCCACGAGCGTGGCGTGGAAGCGGTGGTCGGCGGCGATGAACTCCCGCGCGTTCTCGGCTCCCCGCAGCCCGGCCTGCTCGTCGAGCACCCGCTCCATCTCGGCGACCGGCGCGGCGCCCGCCTCGACCGTGCGCTCCGCCGCGTACCGCTCCAGCACCGCGCGCATCTCCATCAGCTCGCCGATCTCCCGCCCTGAGAGGGGCGCGATGTAGGCGCCGCGCTTGGGGACCAGGCTGACCAGGTCCTCGGCGGCGAGCAGCAGCAGGGCCTCGCGGATGGGGGTGCGGGAGACGCCGATGCGATCGGCGATGGTCTGCTCGGACAGGAACTCGCCCTGCATGGCGGGGTCGGTGAGCACCGTGTCCTTGAGGAACGCGTACGCCTTCTGCCGTCCCGACTCCACAGCCAGCTCTCCCCACCGACGTCAGTCGCGCCGCGCTCTTTGCGAACAGACCCATTGCATACAGTCTGTATACATTTTAGCACGGCGGTGCGCCTCGACCCGGCCGGGCGGCCGGGGTCCGGCGCCCTCGCTAAGGCGCCGACGAGGACGGGCGCGGCGCGTGGGAGGCCCGCCACTTGTCGCGCAGCGCGACGACCACCACCGGCACGGCGCCCAGCAGGGACGGCGCCGTCACCAGCACCGGGTACCAGCCGGGCGGGTCCTGCCAGGGCCCCGTCTGCCACATGACCGCGCAGGCGGCGACGAGCGTCAGCCCGATGCAGAACCCCAGGAACAGCGTCGCCTTCGCGCTGCGGACCGCGCCCTCGCGGGTGGCGGGGCGGTTGACCAGGGCGGAGCGCGGCTCGCCCGGGACCATCTCGGACTCGGGGCGCATGCTCAGCACGCCGTAGGAGACGGTCGCCATGACGAGCAGGACACCGGCCTGGGCGAAGACCGGCAGGAAGACGGAGCCCACCGACTTCGCCGCGAACCTGCTGACGCCCTCGGAGCCGAAGTGCTGCGGCACGCGGTCGGGCAGGTGCGGGTAGACCACCACGCCCCAGACCGTCAGCGCCACGAGCAGGGCCAGGCCCGGCAGCAGCCACAGCCAGGGAAACGCCGCGCGGGCCTCGCCCGTGCCCCTGTCGTGCGCCCGGCCCCGCCCGGCCGCCGCTCTGCCGCCGTCGTCCCCCATGCCCCGCTCCTTCCCCGCTTCCGGCCGCGCCGGTCCGTCGTCGATCTCGTACGGCGCCTTTCCCGCCCGCCGCCCGGAAAACCCGGCAACACGCCGACGGGGGCGGCGACGGGGACAGCGACGGCCTGCGCCGGGTGATCCGGCGTCACACGGGGGAACACGCCCACCACCGCGCGAGCGTCACCCCGTACGTGTGTCGCCCCCGTATCGTCGCGAGTGCCGATGTACCAGCCGTGGCGAGCCGACGGGGCCGTACTCCGGGCCCCGGCCGGGCGCCACCCGCCCCCGGGAGCAGTCATGTCCACCAGCGGCACACCGCACCACGCGCGCGGCAGCGCGCTCCTCGCCGATCCGCTGCGCAACAAGGGCACCGCGTTCGGGCCGCGCGAGCGCGCTGAGGCCGGGCTCGACGGGCTGCTGCCGCCCGCCGTGGAGACGCTGGACGAGCAGGTGGACCGCGCGTACGAGGCGTTCCTCCGCTACGACAAGCCGCTGAACCGGCACATCTATCTGCGGCAGCTCCAGGACACCAACGAGGTGCTCTTCTACGGGCTCGTCACCCGCCATCTGGAGGAGATGCTGCCCGTCGTCTACACGCCCACCGTCGGGGAGGCGTGCCAGCGCTTCAGCGAGATCTACCGCAGGCCGCGCGGGCTCTTCCTGTCCTGGGACGACAGGCACCGGTTCCGTGAGCTGCTGCGGAACCGGCCGCACGAGGACGTGGACGTCATCGTCGTCACCGACGGGCAGCGGATCCTCGGGCTCGGCGATCTGGGCGTCGGGGGCATGGGCATCCCGATCGGCAAGCTCAGCCTCTACACGGCGATCGGCGGCATCCATCCGGCGCGCACCCTGCCCGTCCTGCTGGACGCGGGCACCGACAACGAGGAGCTGCTGGCCGATCCGCACTACCTCGGCCGTCCGGCGCGGCGGGTGACAGGGGAGGACTACGACGCGCTGGTGGAGGCGTTCGTCTCGGCCGTCGAGGCGGAGCTGCCGGGGACGCTGTTGCAGTGGGAGGACTTCGCGACGGCGCACGCCCGCCCCATCCTCAGCCGCTACCAGGACCGCCTGCTGACGTTCAACGACGACATCCAGGGCACGGCCGCCGTCGCACTCGGCGCGCTGACCACGGCCAACGAGGTGTCCGGCACCCGGCTGGCAGAGCAGCGGTTCGTGGTACTCGGCGCGGGCTCGGCCGCCATCGGGGTCGCGGACATGATCCGTGTCGCGCTCACGGACGACGGTCTGTCGGACGAGGAGGCGCGGTCCCGCTTCTGGTTCGTCGACGTGGACGGGGTACTGCTGCGTTCCCGCGACGATCTGACGGAGGAGCAGCGCGGCTACGCGCACGAGGACGGGGAGACGGACGGGTGGGAGGGCACGGGTCTTGACGAGGTCGTCCGCCGGGTGTCGCCGACCGTGCTGATCGGGCTGTCCACGGCGCGGGGCGCCTTCACCGAGGACATCGTGCGGCACATGGCGCGCACGTGCGAACGGCCCGTCGTCTTCCCGCTGTCCAACCCCACCTCGCACGCCGAGGCCACCCCCGCCGACCTCGCGCGGTGGACGGACGGCAAGGCGCTGATCGCCACGGGTTCGCCGTTCCCGCCGCTGGAGGTGGACGGGCGCGAGGTGCCGGTGGCGCAGGCGAACAACGTGTACGTGTTCCCCGCCATCGGCCTCGCCGTCACCGCCGCGCGCGCGACCCGTGTCACCGACCGGATGATGGTGGCCGCTGCCCGCGCCGTCGGCGACCGCGCCACACGCGCCGCACCCGCGCACGGCCCCGCCCCCCTGCTCCCGCCGCTGGGCGAGATGCGTGAGGCGGCGCGGGACGTGGCGCTCGCCGCCGCGCTGGCCGCCGTCGAGGACGGTGTCGCTCCCGAGGCGACCGAGGAGCAGTTGCGGGAGGCGGTACGGGCAGCGCAGTGGACGCCCGGCTACGCGCCGCACTAACCCCTTCGCGGGGTGCGGAAGGAAACGAGGGTGCTTCGTTCGTCGGGGGTGTTGCGCGGGACGGCTGCCCTGTGTGGTGCGCACTGTAGGGTCCCGCGCTGATTTTTGTGCCGCGTCACGGGGGCGCTGCGTGTGGCTTGGCGCCGTGTTCGGCTGCCGGGCCGGTGGCTTCGGCGCGGCGTATGGACCTGTAGTTCGCGGCTGGCGCCGCGTGATTCTTGGCTTGTGCCGGTGGCCGTGTGGGGTTGCTGTGTGGTGGGGGTCGGCGCCGCGCCGGGGTGTCTCCTCGGCGTGAAGGTCTCGTTTTTGGCTTTCGGCCGGTGACTTTCTCGACCTGCGGGGACACCCCACCACGTCCCCTCCCACCCGGTGGCCAACCTCGGGCCGGTGCCCCCTCCGCTTGTTCCCATGCTGTGTGCCCGCACCTGACGGTACGGGCCCAGCCCTGTCACGGGCAGCCGACGGCGGCGGCTCACCACCCTTGTTGTGGGCCCGCCCCTGTGCCGCACCCGAGGGGCCCAGCCCCACCACCCCTGTTGTGGGCAGGCGTTCCGCATGGCGAGGGGGCACCTCCCAGCGGTAGCTGGGGGAGGGCGGGCACAACCCACCCACCGG
>NZ_BAAGSO010000118.1:385870-386115 GCF_054782395.1 Streptomyces daliensis
AAACGAAACCCCAAAGGGGCACCCCGGGACTGCGCACCCCCGACAGGGGGAGTTGCGCGGGACGGTCGGCCCGTGGAGTGGGGACCGTAGGTCCCGGCGCCGGGGGTGTGGCCGGGCTCAGCCCACCCGGAGCAGAGGAGGGTCACCGGCGGGACGGGGACGTGGTGGGGTGTCCCCGCAGGTCGAGACGAACGACGGCGGAAAGCCGAACACGAAAGCTTCACGCCGAGGAGACACCCCGGCGC
>NZ_BAAGSO010000118.1:386125-417883 GCF_054782395.1 Streptomyces daliensis
GCACCCACGCACCCCACACGGCCACCGGCACAAGCCAAGAACCACGCGGCGCCAGCCGCAACGCACCGCAACCACACGCCGCGCCGAAGCCACCGGCCAGGAAGCCGAACACGGCGCCAAGCCACACGCGCACCGCCCCCGTGACGCGGCACAAAAACCAGCGCGGGACCCTACGGCACCCACCACACCGGCCAACCGTCCCGCGCAACACCCCCGTGAAGCGGGAAAACCTCCCGGTGAAGACGAGCACCCCGTGCAGGCTTCACCCCGTACCCCGTGAAGGGGTGCAGCCCGGTGAAGCGGGAACCCCTCGTTTCCTTCCGCACCCCGCGAAGGGGACCCGCTGATCGGAGCAGCGGCCGGCGCCCCGGAGGGCGGCCCGCCAGGGCGCTGACCTAATATCACCCTTGTGTCACTCTTTGCGGCGTCCGCCCTCCGGGCGGCATGCGCTCTCCACGCAGCCGACGACGAGCAGGGGCAGCCATGAACATCGGGGACAGGCGCGGCCCGCCCAAGAAGCGCGGCGACCGGCAGGCACAGGGGCTCGGCTCCGGCAGCGCGCAGACCGAGCGCATGCTGAGAATCCTGCTGCGCCGCCGCAAGGAGAGCCTGGAGCCCAAGGACGTCACCATCGTCGACAAGCCCCAGGTCAAGCGCGCCGTCTCGGCCGCGGCGCTGGGCAACACGATGGAGTGGTTCGACTTCGGCGTCTACGCCTATGTCGCGGCCACGCTCGGGAAGGTCTTCTTCCCGTCGGACTCGCCCGGTGTCCAGGTCATCTCCACCTTCGCCACCTTCGCCGCCGCGTTCCTGGTGCGTCCGCTCGGTGGCCTGGTCTTCGGACCGCTGGGCGACCGCATCGGCCGCCAGAAGGTACTGGCCGCGACAATGATCATGATGGCGGCCAGCACCTTCGCCGTCGGCTTCCTGCCCGGCTACGGCACCATCGGCATCGCCGCACCGCTGCTGCTGCTCGTCTGCCGCCTGGTGCAGGGCTTCTCGACGGGCGGTGAGTACGCGGGCGCCACCACGTACATCGCCGAGTACTCGCCCGACCGCAAACGCGGCTTCCTCGGGAGCTGGCTCGATTTCGGCACGTTCGTCGGCTATTCGCTCGGCTCCAGCCTGGTCACCGTGCTCACCGCCGTACTGACCGACGAGCAGATGCTGAGCTGGGGCTGGCGCATCCCGTTCTACGTGGCGGGGCCACTGGGCCTGATCGGGCTCTATATGCGGCTGCGGCTGGAGGAGACCCCGGCCTTCCAGGAGGTGGAGGCCAAGCACCAGAAGGCCGAGCACGAAGAGGCGGAGCACGAGGAGGCGGACGGCGCCGAGTCCGAGCTGTCCGAGGAGGACCGTCTCGAACAGGCCCGCATGTCCGGCAAGGGGCGGCTCAAGGAGCTGTTCACGCACCACTGGGAGGCCATGCTCATCTGCGTGGGCCTGGTGCTGCTCTACAACGTGACCAACTACATGGTCACCTCCTACCTCCCCACCTTCATGACCACCACCCTCGGCGAGCCCAACCTCACCGCCCAGTTGCTGGTGCTGGGAACCATGGTGCTGGTGGTGCTCTCGATCACCGTCGTGGGCAGGTCCTCCGACCGGTACGGACGCCGTCCCATGTTCCTCTGGGCCGCCGTCGCCATGATCATTCTCGCGATCCCGGCATTCGAGCTGATCCGCGAGGGCGGCATCCTGCTGCCCGCCTTCGGCTGTGTGATCCTCGGCCTGCTGCTGGTGTGCTTCGCGGGGACGAGTGCCTCCACGCTTCCGGCGCTGTTCCCGACGCACCTGCGCTACGGCGGTCTCTCCGTCGCCTTCAACGTCTCGGTCTCCCTCTTCGGCGGCACGACCCCGCTGATCAACTCGGCGCTGGTGGAGTCGACGGGCAACGAGCTGATCCCCGCGTACTACCTGATGGGCGCGGGCGCGGTCGGCGTCGTGGCCGCGCTCTTCCTGCACGAGACGGCGGGCAAGCCCCTGCGCGGCTCCTCGCCCATGGTCGAGGACGAGGCGCAGGCACGACGGCTGGTCGCGCGCAGCCGCAGCACGGCGAGCCGCGGGGCGCGCGACGTGTGGCTCACCCTGCGGCACGGCCACCTCCCGCGGCACGGCGGCAAGGCGGCGGAGGAGCACGACCGCGAGCGCGACCTCGCGTGGGAGGCGCGGGAGCGCGACCGCGAGCAGGAGCAGCAGGAACAGGAGAAGGGGGAGAAGGGGCCGGGTCAGTAGCGGGGGCGCGGGGAAGGGGAGTGAGGGTGCACCCCTCGGTCACGAGATTCCGCCCTGGGGGCCACGAGCCCGTCGGGGCGATTATCGTGAGCGGCATCAAGGCAGGCCGAGTGGCCGAGCGAGCCGGGTGGCCGGGTGGCCGAGTGAGAGGTGGCGGACGTGGAGGACGGTTCCTGGGAGGAGCTGACCACGGCACTGGCCAACATGGCACGTGATCTCCTGGCCCAGGAGTCCGTCCAGAAGACCCTGGACAGGGTCGTGGCGCACGCCGTGGATCTGGTCGACGGCTGCGAGGCGGCCGGGGTGCTGACGCTGAGCGGCAAGCGCGTGGAGACGCTCGCCGCGACGAGTGACCTGGTGCGCACGTCGGACCGCATTCAGGGTGAGGTGTTCGAGGGGCCCTGCCTGGACGCCACACGCCGGCTCACGGAGGTCTACAAGGTCGAGGACATGACCACCTCGGTGGACCGGTGGCCGCGGTACGCGCCGCACGCCCGCGAGCTGGGCATCGGCAGCATGATGGGTTTCCTGCTCTTCACCGAGAACGACAACCTCGGCGCCCTGGACATGTACTCCACCCGCCCGCACGCCTTCACCGGCCGCTCCGAGCACGTCGGCTGGCTGCTGGCCTCCCACGCGGCCGTGGCCTTCTCCAGTGCCCGTACGCACACACAGCTCCACGCGGCCCTGGACACCCGGCACGACATCGGTGAGGCCGTCGGCATCCTGATGGAGCGCTACAAGCTCAGCGAGGACCAGGCGTTCGGGGTGCTGAAGAAGAGTTCGCAGGACCATAACCTGAAGCTGCGCGATGTCGCTCGCACCGTGACAGAGACGGGCGGGGTCCCCGGGGCACGCTGAAAAGGCTCCAGGGCCACTCAGCAGACCCCGGGGGGCGGCTCCACAGGCTGCCGTGACCGAACCAGTGAAGCCTGAGCCGCTCCCATGCCCGGGCACAAGACCGGCCTCACCGACGAGTCACCAGCGGAGGGGACCTCACACTTCGCGGGCGGCACGAATACACACCACGTCCCGCCGGAGACACCGGTGACGGGGCCGACGAGGTGTGACGGCACCAGAGGTGTGACGGTGCCGGAGAGGTGACGGTGCCGGAGAGGCGCGCGTTTTCGACAACGATTTTCATGTAGCCTCGTACGCGGCCACTCCACCCCTGACCACGGAGAGCGAGACGAGCCGCGTGAACACTGCGCCGCGCCCCGCGCACACCCCTGACACCACCCGCCCTGCCCGCACCGCTCACCTCCCGGACCCGCTGGACCCCGTGCACACGGGCCCGTACACGGTGCGCGAGGCGACGCCCGACGACGCGGCGGGAGCGCGGAGCGTCATGCTCGACACCTTCTACCGCGAGTTCGACTACGGCTACGTCCCCGCCTGGCACGAGGACGTCATCGACGTGCAGGGCACCTATCTCACCGACCCCCGGCACCTGCTCCTCGTGGCCACGCGGGACGACGAGGTCGTGGGCACCACCGCGCTCCACTCGCGCGGCCCTGCCAGCCCGCCGCACCCGGCCTGGATCGCCGAGCGCTACCCGTCGGGACCCACCGCGCAACTGGTGCGCGTCTACGTGCGCCCCGAGCACCGCCGCCACGGGCTGGCCCGCACGATGGTGCGCATGGCCTGCGACTTCGCGGCGAGGCGCGGCGACTACGACTGCGTGTACCTGCACACCAACGTCGACATCCCCGGCGCCGAACCCTTCTGGCACAGCGTCGCCAAGGAGATCTGCGACGCCCGTACGACGGGGGAGCACGGACCGGGCTTCGGCACCGTCCACTTCGAGATCCCCCTCCCCCACGTCCACGTCCCCTCCGACCCCCGGTGAGCACCGTCATGCCGCACTCCCCCGCCCCGGTCCCCGGCCCCGCTCCCGCCTCCGCCGACGGGCGGCTGCCCGTCACCGTGCTGTCCGGCTTCCTCGGCGCGGGTAAGACGACCCTCCTCCACCACATCCTCACCCACCGCCACGGCCTGCGGGTGGCCGTCATCGTCAACGACATGAGCGAGATCAACATCGACGCCTCGCTCGTACGGGACGGTGCCGCGCTCTCCCGTACGGAGGAGCGGCTGGTGGAGATGACCAACGGCTGCATCTGCTGCACCCTGCGGGACGATCTGCTCGTGGAGGTCGAACGCCTCGCGCGCGCCGGGAGGTTCGACTATCTGCTCATCGAGTCGAGCGGCATCTCCGAGCCGATGCCCGTGGCCGCGACCTTCGCCTTCGCGCGGGACGACGGCGCCGGCCTCACCGACGTCGCGCGGCTGGACACCATGGTCACCGTCGTGGACGCCGTCGGCTTCCGCGCGGAGCTGGCACGCGGCGACGACCTCACCGAACGCGGTCTCGCCCCGGTCGAGGACGACGAGCGCACGGTGAGCGATCTGCTCGTGGACCAGGTCGAGTTCGCCGACGTGATCCTGCTCAACAAGACGGACCTCGTCGACGAGGACAGCGCCCGACGCCTGGAGGCGGCCCTGCTGCGGCTCAACCCCTCCGCCCATGTCCACCGCGCCGTACGCGGTGTGATCACACCGGAGCCCGCGGGCGGCACCGTCACGGCGCTGCTCGGGACCGGGCTGTTCGACCTGGCCAAGGCCGAGCAGGCGCCCGGCTGGGTGGCGGAGCTGAACGGCGACCACGTGCCGGAGACCGAGGAGTACGGCATCTCCTCGCTGGTCTTCCGCGACGACCGCCCGTTCCACCCCGGCCGCCTCTGGGACCTGGTCACGGGCCCGCTGAACGACGGCACCTTCGGGACGGTGCTGCGCTCGAAGGGGTTCTTCACGCTCGCGAGCAGGCACGCCGTCGCCGGGCTGTGGTCCCAGGCCGGCCCCGTGGCACGCTTCGAGCCCTCGGGGCTCCACGAGCGCGTCAGCAGCCAGGAACTGGTCTTCATCGGCACCGGGCTGCGCCCCGAGACGCTGCGTGCGGCGCTGGAGTCCTGCCTGCTGACGGACGCGGAGGCGGCGGGCGGCCCGGACGGCTGGGAGTCCCTGGAGGACCCCTTCCCCGCCTGGGACACCCACCTTCACCACACGGTCGACCACGCGCCACCGGCCGGGGCGGCGGTGAACCTATAGGTGCCCCCTAGCCGACGGGTACGTCCTCCGCGCCCTCCGCGTCGATGACCTTGCCCGGGTTGAGGATGCCGTGCGGGTCCAGCGCGTTCTTGACGGCGCGCTGCATGGCCAGCACGGCCGGGCCCAGCTCACTGTTCATGCCGCGCTTCTTCAGCACCCCGACACCGTGCTCGCCGGTGACCGTGCCGCCGAGCGCGATGGCGTCGTCGAGGATGACCTCGAACGCGCGCTGCGCGCGGACGCGGGCCTCCTCGTCCCCGTGCGGGGTGATGATGAGCGGGTGCAGATTGCCGTCGGCCGCGTGGGCGATGTTGGCGATCCGCACGTCGTGCGCGACGGCCGTCCGCTCGATGCGGGCCAGCATCTCCGGCACCAGGGCGCGCGGCACGCACACGTCCTCCGTGAGCACGGGGCTGAGCCGCTCCAGCGCGGGGTAGGCCAGCCGCCTGGCCTGGAAGAGCGCGTCGGCCTCCTGCTGGTCGGAGGAGCGGGCCGCCCAGGTGGCCCCGGCCGCGGTGAAGCACTCCAGCATCCGCTCCGCCTCGGCCTCGCCCTCGGCCCCCGGCGTGTCGCAGCGGCCGAGGAGCACGACGTCCGCGTCGGCCGAGAGGCCCATGTTCTTCCAGGCGTCGACCGCCGCGAGGCAGTGCCTGTCCACGAGTTCGAGCGCGGAAGGGACGACACCGGCCGCGATGACGGCGCTGACGGCCTCGCCCGCCGCGACCACGGAGTCGAAGTAGCCCGCGACGGTGCGCTCGGGCGGGCGCTGGTTCCGCAGCCGTACGGTGATCTCGGTGATGATCCCGAGCGTGCCCTCGGACCCCGTCAGCAGGCCCCGCAGGTCGTACCCGGCCACGCCCTTGGCGGTGCGCCGCCCCAGCGAGACGATCTCGCCCTCACCTGTGACCACCTCCATGGCCAGTACGTAGTCGCTGGTGACGCCGTACTTGGCGCAGCACATCCCGCCCGCGTCCGTGGCCACGTTGCCTCCGATCGTCGACCAGGGCGAGCTGGCCGGGTCCGGCGGGTACCAGAGGCCGTGCTCGGCGCAGGCGGCGCGCAGATCGTCGTTGACGACGCCGGGCTGGACGACGGCGAGCCGTTCGGCCGGGTCGATCTCCAGGACGGCGTTCATCGCCTCGAAGGAGACGACGACCGAGCCGTCCAGCGCGTTCGCCCCTCCCGACAGGCCCGTGCCCGCGCCGCGCGGTACCACCGGCACCCCGCGCTCCAGGCAGTACCGCACCAGCGTGCGCACCTCGTCGGCGGACCGTGGACGCACCACGGCTGCCGGTTCTCCGTACGGCGCCCACTCGGCCTCGTCGTGCCGGTACCCGGCCATGCTCTCCGGGTCCGTGACAACCCGTGACCCCGGCAGGATCCGCGTCAGCGCTTCCGCCACCGTCTCCGCCATGCCCTGGCCACCTCCTCGCTCGGCTTCCTCGCGCGGCGCGTGCTTCTCCCGCGCCGCGCGGACCCTCATCATCTGCCTTCGGCCGCGAAGGGCCGCCCTCGGGGTGCCGCTCCGCGTGCGGGGCGGAGACGGCGCGTTTCTCTCCCGGATTTCCCGAATTCCCCGGAAAGGCGGCTCCGGCTCACAAGGGGCGCCGGCCGGGACGGTATCCCATCGCCCACCCATTGTTGAACACGGAGCAACACCGCGGGCTTTTTCAACACATCTCCGGGACGTCTCCGAGACTATTCCATAAGGCCCTGAGGCACATTCACGGTAAGGCCACGCCGCCGTGCGTACCCGGGACGTCAATTCCATGACGCCGCCCCGTACGAGCCCGACACCGGCAGCTCGCGAGAGCGTCCCCCGCGCCCCGCGCAGGTGGTCGGGCCGCGGCGGGACCCAAAAGCACAGGGAACGGAAAGGTTCTCGTATGCCCACCGCACCACGACCAGCCACCCGCGACAGCCGCCATATGCGCCGCTTCGAGCTGATGGACACCGATGGCAACGGAACGCTGGAGGAGTCCGACTACACGCGAATCGCCGACCGTCTCGTCGCGGCTTCCGGGGCGGCAGAGGACGCCCCGGAGGCGGAAGAGGTCCGGCGCCACTATCTGACGCTGTGGCGGACACTCCGCGCGAAAGGCGACGTCGATCTCGACGGAAAGGTCACCCCGGAGGAATACCGCGCCTCGGTGGTGCAGTCCTTCGTCGACGGCGACGGTTACGACCAGTTGATGACCCCCCTGGCCC
The DNA here is from genome assembly GCF_054782395.1 of Streptomyces daliensis. Classification (NCBI taxonomy): domain Bacteria; kingdom Bacillati; phylum Actinomycetota; class Actinomycetes; order Kitasatosporales; family Streptomycetaceae; genus Streptomyces; species Streptomyces daliensis. The sequence continues at coordinate 393,674 of NZ_BAAGSO010000118.1, forward strand.
AGGCGGTCGTCGCGCTCTTCGACGACGACGGGGACGACGCGCTCACCCACGACCAGTACCTCGCCATGACGGGAGCGCTCGGGCTGGAGCCGGACAGCGCGGCGGAGGCGCACGGGATCATGGCCGACGAGGACGGCAAGGTCCCGGCCCGTCAGTTCCTGGAGGCGCTGCGGGAGTTCTATGTCGCACCGGCACCGGGGCCGGCCGGTTCCGTCCTCTTCGGCAGTCCCGGCAGTCCCGGCAGCTCCGGCAGCTCCGGCAGCCTGTGACCGTGGCCGCGGACCGCCACAGCGAGGAGGTGCCCGCCGTCGTGAGGACGGCGGCGGACGCCGCCCGTGGGGTGGTGGCTTCGTGGGCGTTCGGCGCCGCCGTACTGGCCTCGATCACCGGGAACGCGATCGTGCTGGGCCTGGAGACCTACGATTCGGCGATGGCACGCTGGGGCGAGTCGGCCGCGCTGCTCCAGCACCTCTTCCTGGGGCTGTTCGCGCTCGAACTCGCCGTCCGCGCCCTCGCCTACGCCGACCGGCCGCGCGACTTCTTCCGCGAGGCGTGGAACGTCTTCGACCTGTTCCTGCTCGTCGCCACGCTGATGCCCTTCGCCAGTGCCAACGCGAGCGTGCTGCGGCTGCTGCGTCTCGCGCGGATCCTGCGCGCCGCGCGCATGCTGCCCCATGTGCGGCTGATCGCCTCGGCCGTTGGCCGCAGCCTGCCCGGCACCACCGGGTTCCTCGTGGTGGGCACGCTGGCGCTCTACCTCTACTCGATGATCGGCTGGATGCTCTTCGCCGAGGCCGACCCCGAGCACTACGGCTCCGTCGGCCGGGCCGCGCTCACCCTCTTCCTGCTCATCACCCTCGACGGGCTGAGCGACATGGTCCGCACCGGGCTGAGCGTCTCCGAGTGGACGGTCCCTTACTACGTCTCCTTCGTGCTCTTCGCCTCGTTCGTCCTGGTCAACACGCTCATCGGCGTCGTCCTCACCTCCTTCGAAGAGGCGCGCGAGGCGACCCGTTCGGCGGACACCAAGCGCAGGCGGGAACGGGGCGGCCGGAAGCGGCGGCGCGCGTCCGTCTCGCTGCGCAAGCCGGAATCGGAACCGGAAACGGAAACGGAACCCGAACCGAAGCCCGACCCCGAAGCGGCTCCCGTACCCCCGCCCACCCCCGTGCCCCGAAAGGAAGCTCCCGTGCCCACCCCCTCACGTTCCGCAGCCCTCGCACGCCGCGCCGCGGCCAACGGCTCGGCCTCCACGCGGAGTACGGCCTCCCCCGACCCCGGCCCCGATTCCGGCCAGGACGCCCTCCGTACCCTCTTCGACGCCTTCGACGACGACGGGAACGGCACGCTCTCCCGTTCCGAGCTGGCCTCGCGCTTCACCGCGGCGGGCATCCTCGACGACGACCCCCGCATGGAGCGCACCCTCGCGGCCACGCGGGGCGGCGAACGGGAGCTGGACTTCGACGAGTTCGCCTCCCTCGTCCGTGAGCACAGCGGGCTGCTGCGCCGCGTGCTGCGGGACGATCTGGCCGTACCCGACTTCCCGCTCCTCGCCCAGGAGATGGACGAGCTGCACGAGGAGCTGCTGGAGGTGCGCGACGGGGCCGTCGCCGACTACATCCCGGGGCTGGCCCGGGTGGACCCCGACTCGTTCGGCACCGCCCTGTGCACCGTGGACGGCCAGCGCCATCTGATCGGCGACACGCGCACCCCGTTCTGTGTGCAGTCGGTCTCCAAGACCGTCAGCTACTGCCTGGCCCTGGAGGAGCACGGCATCGAGCCGACGCACCGGCACGTGGGCCGCGAGCCGAGCGGGCGGGGCTTCAACGAGGTCACGTTCAACCAGCAGGGGCTGCCCCACAACCCCATGATCAACGCAGGCGCGATCATGACCTGCTCCCTCGTGCACGCGGGCGCGGACACCTCGGATCGCTTTGAACACGTGGAGAAGACCTGGGAACGGCTCGCCGGAGGCCGCCGTCCCGGCTTCAACAACAGCGTCTACCTCTCCGAACGCGCCACGGCCGACCGGAACTTCGCGCTCGGCTATCTGATGCGCGAACAGGGCGCCTTCCCCGAGGACGTCGATCTGGCGGAGACCCTGGACTTCTACTTCCAGTGCTGCTCCATCGAGGCGGACGCGGACATGCTGTCCGTCGTGGCGGCCACCTTCGCCAACGGCGGTGTCTGCCCGCTCACCGGGGAGCGGATCTTCAAACCCGAGACGGTGCAGTACTGCCAGTCGCTGATGACCTCGTGCGGCATGTACGACTTTTCCGGCCAGTTCGCGTTCAGCGTCGGACTGCCCGCCAAGAGCGGTGTCTCGGGCGCGCTGATGGTCGTGGTCCCGCAGGTGATGGGCATCTGCGTGTGGTCGCCCCGGCTCGACGAGCAGGGCAACTCGGTGCGGGGCGTGGAGTTCTGCCGCCGCATGGTGGAGAACTACGTCGTCCACCCGCACGACGCGGCCGAGGGCCAGTCCGACCGCCGCGACATCCGGCGCCGCAAGGACCAGACCGCGCTGGAGTCCGTCACGGCGCTGTGCTGGGCCGCGGCGCAAGGCGACGTCGACGAGCTGCGCAGGCTGCTGGCCACGGGCGCCTCGCCCGACGCCGGTGACTACGACGGCCGTACACCGCTGCACCTCGCGGCGGCCGAGGGGCGCGACGAGGCGCTGCGCTTCCTCCTCGACCACGGCGCCGACCCCTCGCGCACCGACCGCTGGGACAACACACCGCAGGACGACGCGGAGCGCGAGGGGCACACGGAGACGGCGCGGACGCTGCGCGAGGCGCGCCCCGAGCGGCGGTCCGGGGCGCGTCCGCCGCGTCGCTCGGGCGAGCGGGACACGCGGCGGCCGGGCGTCGGCCGCCGCTGACGGGCCGGGGGCGCGGCGCCCCTCCGGGGCCCCTCGGAGGTGGGTGCCGTACGCCACGGGGTACGGGTACGGGTACGCGTGTGCGAGGGGCCGCCCGACTTACCGCACCGCCGCCCCACCGCACCGCCGTCCGCCGCGTCTCCGCCTCCGTCGCGCCCCCTGGAGCTGGCCTTGACCCGTCCGACCGCCCCCGTCCTCGCGCCCGTCCCCCTCGGCCCCGGAGGATCCGTCGTCCTGCGGGGCGCCCTCGACGTCGAGCGGACCGCGAACGGGCTGCTGCCGCACCGGCTCCCGGCCCGTGCCAGGGCCCAGTTCCCCGACGCGTTCGTGGCCCTCATGGAGGAGCAGCCCAGCGGCGTACGACTGGCCTTCCGTACCGAGGCCAGCACGGTCGAGCTGGACGTGCTGCCCACCAAGACGGTCTACAAGGGCGCGCCGCCGGGGCCCGACGGCGTGTACGAGCTGCTCGTCGCGGGGCACCCGGCGTGGCGTACCAGCGTGCCCGGGGGCGACGTCCTCACCCTCGACATGGCCACGGGCGTTATCAGCACGGCCCGGGGCCGACCGGGAACGGCCCGCTTCAGCGGGCTCCCGCGCGGCGACAAGGACGTCGAGATCTGGCTGCCGCAGGCGGAGCGGACCGAGCTGATCGCCCTGCGCGCCGACGCGCCCGCGCGTCCGCCGACGCCTACGGGGCTGCCGCTGTGGGTGCACCACGGCAGCTCCATCAGCCACGGGGCCGAGGCCGAGGGGCCCACCGGCACCTGGCCCGCCGTCGCCGCCGCCCGCGCGGGCGCCGAGCTGGTGAACCTCGGCCTGGGCGGCAACGCCCTGCTCGACCCCTTCACGGCGCGCGCCCTGCGCGACACGGAGGCCGACCTGATCAGCCTCAAGATCGGCATCAACATCGTCAACACCGACGCGATGCGCCTGCGCGCCTTCGGCCCGGCCGTGCACGGCTTCCTCGACACCGTCCGCGAGGGGCACCCCGGCGTCCCGCTGCTGGTCGTCTCCCCGGTCCTCTCCCCCTTCGTGGAAGAGCGCCCCGGGCCCACGGCACCCGACTCCGAGGCGCCCGAGCCGCGCTTCCGCGCGTTCGGTGACCCGGAGGACGTCGCGTCGGGCCGCCCGACCCTGCGGGTCATCCGCGCCGAGCTGGAGCGGATCACCGCGCTGCGCTCGGCCGAGGACCCGGACCTGCACTACCTCGACGGGCGCGCGCTAGGGGGTGTCTTCGACGTAGCGTCGTCCGGCCGCCAGGCCGGGGGCCGCGGCATCTGGTGCGTGCGATCGCAAGGCGGAGGGAGGAGAGCGCCGGGGGTACCTCCCAGCCCGCAGGGCCTGGGGGAGGGTACCTCCCGCCCCCAGGGCCTGGGGGAGGGCTGCGCTGACGACCGACAACGTCGCGAGCGTGCGTGCCAGGCGCCGCGGCCCAGACGGGACGTCGAAGACACCCCCTACGGGGAGCGGGACTTCGCGCGGCTGCCGCTGCCCGACGGGCTCCACCCCGGCGCGGAGGGCCACCGGCTCATCGGGGAACGCTTCGCGCGGCTCGCCTTCGGCGACGGCGGCCCCTTCGGTCCCTCCGGCCCCCTCGCGCCCGGCCGGGACGCCCCGGATGCGGAGTCCTCCGGAGAGGCGCAACCTTGAGGTATGACTCCGCCCGTCGTCGTGCACGAACCGTCCCCCGAGGGAGGGCGGGACGTCACGGCCGGAACGGAGCTGCTGGGCCGGGCCTACGAGCCCGAGGACGTGGTCAGGTTCCTGCGGGGCGCCGGGCTGACCGACGAGCAGATCCAGCTCGACGACCCGAACCTCATCGAGTGGCGCGGCGGCGGTGCCGAGGTGTGGCGCTGACGTGCTCCCCGGGCCGCCGGAGCCCTGGAGTGACGGGCCGGGCCGGGTCCGCCCGCGCCTGTGCCCGCGCCCGCTGACCGGCTCGCGCCGCCCGCTCCGAGGCGCCCGCTCCGGAACACCCGTCAGAGCAGTCGCAGGACGCGTTCGTCCCCGGCCTGGGCGTCGGGGCCCTCCGCGAGGAACCCGGTGAGCGCGAACGAGGCGAACAGGCCCGCAGCCGCCACCGGGTCGACGCTGCGGATGCCCCACTCCCGCAGCAGGCGCGGGCCCAGCCCGATGGTCGCCATCCCGGTGCAGGCGAGGACGAGCACGTCGGCGCCCGCGTCCTCGACGAGCTGCCGGGCAGCGCGTACCGCCGCGCGCCCGCCCTCCTCCGTCAGCAGAGCCGTGGTGTCGTGGACGCCCTCGGGCCGGAGATGGCCCACGAAGCGGTCTCCGAGCACGTCCATGACCGCGGGCGGCACCGTGTCCGTGATGCCCAGTACCCCGATCCGGCCGCCCATGGCGAGCGCGACGGCCGCGGCGGACGAGCCCGCGCCGATCACGGGGACGGTGACGGCCGCCCTGGCGCGCTCCAGCGCCGGATCGGCGGCGCAGCTCACGATCAGGACCGCCGCTCCCCCGTCCGCCATCTCGCGGGCCAGCCGCTCGATCTTCGGCTCGGCGAGGTCCGCCGTACGGTCGCTGTGGATGCCGTGCGGCTGGTCGGGGATGCACCGGGAGACGGTCGCGAAGCCGTAGCGCTCCTCCAGTGCCCTGCCGTGCGCGTCGACGAACGCCGGATCGTCGCTGGTGAGGACGCGGATGACGCCGACGTGCCGGCCGGGTGCCGGGGACGAGGGGAGCGGGCGTACGGAAGGGGTGTGCGAGGCGGTCATGCGGGGCTCCCTGGGGGACGGTCGGACAGCGGGTCGGGGCTGGTTCGGCTGGTTCGGCTGGTTCGGCTGGTTCGGAAGGGAGGCGCGGCTCGGGCCGGTCGGACGGCAGCACTGTGCTGACGGGGGTGCCGCGCGCACAAGGTTTTCTCTGATAGCGGGAAGCCCTGGGAGGGGCGGCTACTCGGTGTCCGCCGACAGCGCCCGCAGCATCGGTGTGCGTGCCGCCTGGCGGCCCGGCCACAGGGAGGCGAGGACACCGATGGCGACGGACGCGGCGAAGAACGCGCCCAGCCGCCCCCACGGCATGACGAGCACCGCGCCCTCCTCGCTCGCGACGGCGGCGGCGCCGAGGACGGCGCCCGCGAGGAGGCCGAGTCCGGAGCCGAGGAGGGAGACGACGACGGACTCGATGCGCAGGACGGAGCCGACCTGCCGGCGGTCGAGGCCGAGGGCGCGCAGCACCCCGATCTCCCTCACCCGTTCGAAGACGGCCATGCTCATGGTGTTGACCACGCCCAGGGCCCCGATGAGGACGGCGACGCTGAGCATCGCGTACATGATGTCGAGCAGCGGCGCGAACGGGCGGGCCGCTTCCTCGCCCGCGTCGGCGCGGTCCTGGACGAGGAGCACCGGGTTGTCCAGCGCCTCGCGGATGTCCTCCTTGACCGTGCCCGCCTGTCCGGGTGCCGTCTTGACGAGGACGGACTCGATGAAGGCCCCGGACGGACCGTCGCCTGTTCCGGAAGCGGTACCGGAACCCGAACCGGAACCGGAGCCCTCGCCTGACCCCGCGGCCTCCCCGGACAGCGCGGCGGCCGGGACGAGCGCCGGGCCGAGGTCCTCGGGGCCTTCGTAGACGGCGACGACGGGCAGGCTCCTGCTACGGGCGCCCTCGCCCAGCGCCCCGGAGACCCGGGAGCCCGGCTGCCAGTCGTGGGCGCGCGCCGTCTCGCTGGTGACGGCGATGCCATGGCCGAGGTCGTCGAGCGAGCCCCGTACGACCTTGAGCCCCGCGGCACGCTCCACGGTGTGCGGGTCCACTCCCACCACGGGCAGCAGGTCGTCGCCGCGCATCCGCAGATCCCCCTGGACCAGCGGGGTGGCGGCCTCGGCGCCGGGGACGCGGGCGACGCGCCCGGGGACGTCCGCTCCGATGTCGGCGAAGTCCACGGCCTTGACGCGGATGTCCGCGACCATGGCGGCCTCGGCGTCCCGCGTGGCCATGTGGCTGAGCGAGGAGACGGCCACCGTGATCGCCGCGACCAGGGCGAGGCCGACCATGAGCGCCGTCGCGGTGGCCGCCGTACGCCGCGGGTTGCGCCGCGCGTTGGCCACGGCCAGCGTGCCCCGGACACCGGCGAGCCTGGTCAGGGGCGCGCGCAGCACCCGGGTTACGCCGAGCGCGGTCAGCGGGGTGAGGACGATCAGGCCGATGAGCAGCACGGGCACGGCCGCGGCGAAGAGGCTGGTGTCCTGCGTCGCCGCGAGGACCAGCAGCGCGCCGAACCCGGTCACGCAGGCCCCGATGACGCCGCGCCGGCGCAGCGAGGCGGGCGTCGGTGGCCGCACCGTGCGCAGGGCAGCGACCGGGGGCACGGCGGAGGCGCGGCGCGCGGGCAGGTAAGCGGAGAGCGCGGTGACGCCGATGCCGACGGCGAACGCCGCGAGCAGGGGCATGGCGGCCAGCGGCCTGAGCGCGGCGCGCGGGGCCCCGGCGCTGTCGAACAGGGTGCCCAGCGCCTCGGCCACGCCGATGCCCAGGAGATGGCCGATGGCGGAGGCGAGGGTGCCGATGAGCACCGCCTCGGTCAGCACCAGCCGTTCGACGTACCCACGGGTTGCGCCGATCGCGCGCAGCAGGGCGTGTTCGCGGGCGCGCGCCGCGCTGAGCATGGTGAACGTGTTCGCGACGAGGAACGTCGAGACGAGCAGCGCGATCCCCGCGAAGACCAGCAGGAGCGTGGTGAGCTTCTGGCTGTCGGGGCTCGCCGCGGCCTCCGCGTCCAGTTCGGCCCTGGTGACCGTCTGGAGCGAGGAGGGCAGGAGCTTCCCGGCCCGCTCGGCGAGCGCCGCGTCGGAGGTGCCGCGCGCGGCGGTGAGGGTGAGGGAGGCGTATGTGTCAGGGGCCGGCGCGAAGAGCCGGGCCGCCGTGTCCGCGTCGAAGGCGGTGAGGGTGCCGCCGGAGGCGAGCCGGGGGTCGTGCGCGGTGAAGACGCCGACGAGGCGGGCCGTGCGCACCTCGCCCTCCACGACGACGCGCACGCGCTGGCCCACGCGGGCTTTCGCGCGCTCGGCCGTGGCGCGGTCGAGGGCGATCTCGCCGGGGCCGCGCGGCCCGTGGCCCTCGGCGAGCGGATAGCGGGGGTCCTCGCCGCTCTTCCCGGCCTTGCCGCCCTCGCCGCCCTTCCCTGCCGGACCGGGGTGCCGGGGTACGTAGTTGACGCCAGCGGCCGAGGCCATGTCTCCGACGGGGGTGCCCTCGGCGCCGATGACGAAGGCGCTGCCCTCCAGGGTGCCGCGCGCCGCCGCGGCACCCGGCAGCGCCTCCAGCCGGTGGAGCAGGCTGTGGTCGAGCGCCTGCGTCCCGCCGTCCTCCGGGTCGGCTGAGGGGCCAGGGCGCACCTCGACGGAGACGTCGGGCCGCGCCTGCGTGAGGGCGCGGTCCATCACGTCGGAGACGGACTGGCCGTAGAGCAGCGATCCGCTGACGCACGCGACGCTCAGCACCACGGCGAGCGCGGGCAGGGCGAAGCGGCGCCTGTGCGAGAGCACACCGCGCACGGCGGCGCCGAGGGCGCGGAACAGGGCGGACATCAGGGGCGGTGACAGGGCTGACGTGGTCGGCATCGGCTGCTTCCAGGCACGGTGGGAGAACGGACAGGGGCAGGCGGAACAGGCCCGGGTGAGGGGCGGGAGAGAACAGGAAGGGGGAACAGGAAGGGGGTAAGGGGGGAGGTGCCGGACCGGCGGACTCAGGACCGGTCCGGCCCTTCGATCATGGGCCGCCGGGGCCCGGCGGCGTATCCACCGGAATACCGAGACCGCGCGCACCCCGCCCGTCCCCGAGTCGGCCGAAAGTCCGAGGTGGTGAAGCGGGCCGCTGCCGTAGCGTCGGGTGCCATGATCAACGCATTCCGGGCCCGGCCACTCGCCCAGCAGGTCCTGTTCGCGCTCACCGGTGCCGCGGTGGCCGCGCTGCTGGTGGCGGAGGGCCTCGACACCGGGTTCGCGCCGACGGCCGTGGCGCAGGTCGTCAGCGGAGCGCTGTGCGTGGTGGCCCTGTGCGTGCCCCCGGCGCGCCTGCTGACGTACGGCGCGGTGGCCGTGACCGCCTCGTGCGCGGTGTCCGTGGTGACCACACACCTGGCACACCGGCCCGAGCACACGCCCGGGGCGACCGAGCTGGCGGCGCTCCTGCTGCTGACGGCGCGCGGTTTCCGGCTGCACTCGCTGCCGCGTGGCATCGTGCTGGCGGGGGGCGCGGCCGTGGCGGCAAGCCTGGTCCCGCTGCGGCTGCCGCACGTCGAGTACGAGAAACTGGCCATGTTCTGGCCCCCCGTCTTCCTGCTGGCCGTGGCCCTGACGGCGGTCCTGGGGCTCTATCTGCGGGTGACCGACATCGTGCGCGCCCGTGACCGCGAGGCCGTACGCCAGGCGCAGCGCCTCGAACACGCCCGTGAGCTGCACGACTTCGTCGCGCACCACGTCACGGCGATCGTCGCGCAGACCAAGGCGGTGCGCTTCACGACGGCGCACGGGCAGGGCCCTGCCCCCGAGGAGCTGGACCGGATGCTCGGGGGGATCGAGGAGGCGGGCGCGCAGGCGCTGGACTCGATGCGCGGGATGGTGACCGTGCTCCGTGGCTCCGGCGCCTCGGCGGGCGCCGACGGCGATCCCACCGGCTTCGCTGCGCTGCGCGGCCTCACCGAGGACTTCGCCCGCAGCGGCCCGCCCGCCACCCTCGCGCTCGATCCGCGCCTCGCGGGCCGCGCGCTGCCGCCCGAACTCACGACGACGGTGCACCGGGTGGTGCGCGAGGCGCTGACGAACGTACGCAAGCACGCCACGGAGGCGCGACGGGTCACCGTGGACGTGCGGGTACGGGCCGAGACGCCCGACCGCCTCGCCGTGTCCGTGACCGACGACGGCGATGGCGATGGCGATGGCGATGGCGATGGCGATGGCGACAGTGGTGGCGGTGCCGGTGCCCGCTCAGGGATCGGGTCAGGGTTCGGACTGATCGGGCTGAGGGAGCGCGTCGAGGCGGTGGGCGGGCGACTCGACGCCGGGCCGCAGCCGGGAGGCGGCTGGGAGGTCGCCGCCGAACTGCCCCTGCCAGCGCGCGCGTAGACGGCTCGCGCAGGACGGCTCAGGCGGCCAGAGCCCGAGCCCGAGCGGTGAGGACGGGCTGGAAGAAGCCGCTGCTCCCGGGGGTCCGCCACACCAGGTCGGTGAAGCCCGCGTCGGCGGCGAAGCCGGTCAACTGGCGCTGGGTGAGGGCCCAGTACGTGGCCCGTCGCACGCGCACGCGCCACTCCCCGCCGTTGAGTACGTCGGGCCCGTCGGGTACGAGCTGGAAGTGCTCCAGGTCGTAGCGCTCGCCGTCCTCGTGCCAGTGCCACAACTGGAACGTGATGGTCCGCCCGGTCCGCCCGTCGGACTCCGTGCGCGGCGTGGACACCTGCGGCGGGGCCGAGGTGGGCCGGGTGCGCAGGATCTCGTCGTACGGGCGGGTGCTGAGCAGCAGCAGTCCCCCGTCGCGCAGGACCCGCCGCATCTCGGCCAGCGCTGCGCGCACGTCCGGCGCGCTGAGCAGATGGGGCAGGGAGTTGTCCGCGCACACGACGACGTCGAACCGCCCGTCGGAGAAGGGCAGCCGCCGCATGTCGGCCGCGGCGGCGCCGGTCAGACCGACGCCTCGCAGGGCCGCCTCCCGCACCGCACGGGTGACGGCGGCGACGCTGAGGTCGGTGCCCGTGACACGGTGGCCGCGCAGGCCGAGCCCGATCGCCTGGGTGCCGATACCGCACGAGCAGTCCAGCACCGGGACACTGTCCGGGCCCAACTCGGCGCGGATCATCGCGTCGAGGGCCGCACCCTGCCGGGCCATGCCCGCGTCCCAGTCGGCGTAGACGAGGTGGTAGTCGTCCGCGAGCTGGTCGTAGAAGCGCGCGACCGGTGAGGTCTCGGGCATGCCGTCAGGCTAGGCCCTGTCTGACAATTGGCGCCGTCCTCGCAGTGGGCTGCTCGGTCGGTTCGACAACGCAGCGGATGTGCGTGCCGGGGGTCGCGGGCCAGGCGGGAATTGTCAGACAGGGCCTAGCGGCCCGACGGGCGCGGGACACGGGAGCCGGATGGGGCGCTGGGCCGGGGTGCGGTCGGCCTCGCGTACGGGACGGGCGGCCGGGGAGCGGGCCAGGGCCCCGGTCGGGCGGCGTGCGGGTGCCCCCGCCCCGCTCCCCCGTGCGCGGCGCCGCTCGGCCAGGGGTACCGCCGCCCGCTGCCGAGCCCGGCCCAGCGCCTCCCCTCCCGCGTCCGCGCGGGTGTCCGCCACGGTGCCGGGACACGCGGGGCGGATGGCGGCGGGCCACGTGGCAGCGGCCGAGGCGCGAGGCGCCGGGCGAAGCGCCCGGTCACGGCCCGTACTCCGGCCGGCGCGCACCGGGCGCCCGCACCGCGCCCGCCACGTACGGCGGACCGCCCCGGCGCGGCCCCGAGCGCACTCGCGAGCCCATCCGCCCCACCCGCCCCGGTCGTGGTCGACGCGTGTCGTCGACGGTCCTAGCCTGACGGGCCGGGCACAGGGGGCGGCCGTCAGCGGACGGGAAACGGGCAGGACAGGGGGACAGGCCATGAGCGGTGAGCGGAAGCGTTCCGCGTCCGAGAGGGATCGGGACCGGGACCACGAGGGCTACGAGAGCGACGAAGAGCGCTACGAGGGCGGCACCGACGCCAAGCGCCGGAAGGTCCGTTCCGGAAGCTCGGGCGAAGAGGAGCCCGAAGGATACGAGGAAGCGGAGGGGTACGGAGACGGCGGCGGGGACGGGGACGGGGACGGGCCGCCGGTGCTGACGGAGGCGGAGATCGCCGCGCTCGATATCGACGAGGTCTTCGCCGCGCTCGACGAACGCGACGACGGGGTGGGCGGCGAGACCGAGGACCAGAGCGGGCTGGAGTTCCGGCGCGACGCGCTCGAACTCCTCACCCCCGTCACCTGGATCACCAGCGTCCTGGCGGCGGACAGCGTGCTCGGCTGGCTCGGCACGTTCCCCGGTGTGGTCACCGACCTCTCGGCCACCGTCACGGCGCGCAGGGCACAGCTCGCCGCCCCACCGGTCCCCCCGCTCACACCGGAACAGCGGCAGGCGGTGTGGACCCATGTGGCCGCCCACATCACGGTGCCCGCCAGGGCGCTGGGGGACGGCTGCGAGTATCTGGCGCACGCCGTGTGCGAGGCGGTCGACGGGCAGTTCCCCGACGTGTCGCGGGCCCGGCTGGCCAAGCTGTGGGTGGTCGCGGACAGCGGCATCCTGCACCCGCCCGAGAAGTGGGGCCACCATGTGGCCCCCGTACTGGACTGCGCCGACGGCGAGTTCGTGCTCGATCCGCTGCTGAGCCCGCACACGCCGCTCGCCAGGGACGCCTGGCTGGCCCAGGTGAGGGGCGCGGTGCAGGCCGCGCGGGCTCCGGAGCTGCGCAGGGCCTGGGAGCCGCTGGGCTGCCCCCGTCAGGCGGGGTTCGAACCGGGCACCAAGGTGGCCATCGGACGGACCGACCGGGAGCAGATCGACGCCTGCAAGCGTTAGCGTGCCCGGGCGGGCACCGCCCTGTCCTGGCCCCCCGGGCTCTCTGGGATCATGACGGTATGACGATCCGGCTGCTCATCGCGGACGACCAGGAGATGGTCAGGTCCGCGTTCCGCATGATCCTCGGTTCGCAGCCCGACATGGAGGTCGTCGCGGAGGCCCCCGACGGAGCGGCGGCCGTCGAGCTGGCGCACCGGCTGCGGCCCGATGTCTGTCTGCTGGACATCCGGATGCCGGAGCTGGACGGCCTGGAGGCGACGCGGCTGCTGGCGGGGCCCGGCGTGGAGGACCCGCTGAACGTCCTCATCGCCACCACCTTCGACCTCGACGAGTACGTGTACCGCGCGCTGCGCAACGGAGCGTGCGGCTTCCTCCTCAAGGACGGGTCGCCCGCGCTGCTCGCCGAGGCCGTGCGTGCCGCGGCGGCGGGCAACTCGCTGATCTCGCCGTCCGTCACCGTGCGGCTCCTCGCCCACATGACCTCGGATCCCGGCGGGCGCGGCCCCCTCGCGCCGCCCCGCTCCCCGGCTCCGGCTCCAGCCCCGGACTCGTCCGCGCCGTCCGCGTCGCCCGACTTCCCGGCCGAGCCGCTGACGGAGCGCGAGCTGGACGTGGTACGCCTCGTCGCCCGGGGCCGTACGAACGAGGAGCTGGCGGCCGAGCTGTACGTCACCCTCTCCACGGTGAAGACCCACATGGGCAATGTGCAGCGCAAGCTCGCCGCCCGTAACCGCGTCGAGGTCGCCGCCTGGGCCTGGGAGAACGGGCTCTGCTCGGGCCGCCAGGGCACCGCGCCCCCACACCCGGGGTGACCAGGGGATGGGCCGGGCGACCGGCCAGGCGCGGGGCACCGGAATAGGGGCACGTGACGAAGCGGTTGGGGCTCGTATGACCACCGACACGCACGCCGAGGAGAGCGGCGGCCCCGCGCCGCGCCCCCTCACCGAGGACGCGCTCTCCGCGCTCCTCGGCGCCCACCGCTTCGGCACCCTCGCCACCGTCAGGCGCGACGGCTACCCGCACCTGACGACGATGCTCTACTCCTGGGACCCCGCGGCGCGGCTCGTGCGGTTCTCCACGACGGAGGACCGGCTCAAGGTACGGCAGTTGCGGAACAACCCCCGCGCCTCCCTGCACGTCGCCACCGAGGACCACTGGACGTTCGCCGTGGCCGAGGGCGACGCCGAACTCTCGGAGCCCACGGCCGTACCGGGCGACGCGGTCGGCCGCGAGCTGCTCGCCATGCTGCCCGAATCGCTCGCACCGCAGGACGAGGCCGCCTTCTTCGCCCAGCAGACCGCCGAGCGCCGGGTCGTCATCCGCCTCAAGGTGAGCCGCCTGTACGGGACGGCCATCGACGGCAACGGCGGCCGGGGGGACGAGGAAGCGCGGGGATGACGTCACACGCGCAGCGCACGCGCCGCCGTGTCCGGGCGACGGCACCGGGGCGGGCACGTACCGGAGAGCGGGAGTACGGCGGGACGGGCCCGACGGGCGCGGGTGCCAGGCCCGAGGAGCGGCCGTCACCGGAGCCGTCATCGGAGCCGGTCGTCGGCCGGGAAGCGGAGGCGGCGCTCCTGACGCGGCTCGTGGCCACGGACCCGGCCGAAGGGCCGTCCCCCGGCCCCCTCAGCGAGGTGCTGCTCGTCAGCGGTGCGCCCGGCTCGGGCAAGAGCACGCTGCTCGGCCTGGCCGAGCGCGCGGCGCGGGAGGCCGGGCGGCGCGTGCTGCGCACCGTGGGCAGCGCGTCGGAGCGCCACCTCGGTTTCGCCGGTCTCCACCAGCTGCTGCGCCCTGTGGTGTCCGGACCCGCCGTCGAGTCGCTGCCGCCCCGGCAGCGCTCCGCGCTGCGCGCCGCCCTCGGCCTCACCCCGCCCCACGCCACGATGCCGCCCGGTGACAGGCCCGGCAACGCGCCCGGCGACGAGTCCGGCACAGCGGCCGGAACCCCCGCCCCACAGGACGCACCGCCGCCCCCCACCGCGCTCGTCGCGCTCGCACTCCTCGACCTGTTCTCCGAACTCGCCGCCACCGCGCCCCTGCTGGTGGTCGTGGACGACGCGCACTGGCTGGACCACGGTTCGCTGGACGTGCTCGCGTTCGTCGCGCGCCGTATGGCGGACGACCCCGTGACGCTGCTGGTCGGCGTGCGGGAGGGCGAGCCGCTGCCCGGGTTCGACAGGGAGCACGACCGGCACGAACTCGGCCCTCTCGACGCCGAGTCGGCGCACCTGCTGCTCGACGCGCAGCCCGCGCCGCCCGAGGGCCGCACCAGGATGCGGATACTGGAGGAGGCGGCGGGCAACCCGCTGGCCCTCGTCGAGCTGACGCGCGCGGCCACCATGTCGGCCACCGGCCGCGCGGCGGCGGGCGACCACGCACCCCACGCGACCCACGCCCCGGCGGACGGGCCGCTGCCCCTCACCGGGCGCCTGGAGCGTGCCTTCGCGGGGCAGGCCGCCACGCTTCCCGCGCCCACCCGCGACGCACTGCTGCTCCTCGCGACGGCCGATGTCTCCGACCCCGCCGCCACGGTCTCCGCCGGGCTGCCCGAGGCCGACGACCCGGCGTGGGTGCCCGCGCAGGAGGCCGGTCTCGTACGGCAGTCGGGACGTACGGTCGCCTTCCGCCACCCGCTCATGCGCTCCGCCGTCTACCACGCGGCGGCCTTCGCTGACCGCCGCGAGGCCCACCTGACGCTCGCCGGGCGACTGCGCGAGGAACCCGACCGGCGCGCCTGGCACCTCGCCGCCGCCACGCTCCACCCCGACCAGGAGGTGTCCGACGCGCTGCGGCGCACCGCCGACAGGGCCGCGCGGCGCGGCGGCCACGCGGCAGCCGCCGCCGCGCTGGAACGCGCGGCCGAGCTGAGTCCGGACCGCGAGACGCGGGCACGCCTCTTGGTGGACGCCGCAGCCGCTGCGGTCCTCACAGGGCAGCTCTCCTGGGTCGGCGAACTGGCAGCCAGGGCCCGCGCGGCAACGGAGGACCCCGCGCTGGCCACGGCGGCCGAGCTGGCGACGGGGCGCCTGCTGGCGCTGACGAACCGTCACACACCTGCCTTCGCCTTCCTCGCACGTGTCGCGCGCGAGGCGGGCGAGGACGCCGCTCCCCTGGCGCTGGAGGCGCTCGCCACCGCGGCCGTCGTGGGCTACTACTCGGGCGAGGAGAGCCAGCGCACACAGGTCGCAGGTCTCCTCCCCGCCCCTGCCCTGCCTGACCACCCGTCAGAAGTGCTGCCGCGGATATGGGTTCGGGCGCTCACCGATCCCGTGGGCAGCCGCGCCGAGCTGGTTCCCGCGCTGCCCGGGCTGATCGACGGTGCGGAGGGCGACCCCGAGCGGCTGACCGTGCTCGCGATCGTCGCGTGGCTCCTCGACGAGACACCGCTCGCCGTCACGACGTTCGAGGGCGCCTTCGACCGCTGGCAGACCTTCGGCCCCGTGCCTCCCGGCCTCGGCGGCGCGGCGGGGTGGGCGTACTTCGAGCGGGGCCGGTGGGCCCAGGCCCTCACCGTCGCTTCGGACATGGCCCTGCTCGCGGGCGCCGCCGGGCTCGACCACGCGCTGGGGTGCGCCGCCGCCGTGGAGGCCACGGTGCTCGCGGTGCGCGGCGACGCCGAGGGGGCACGGGCGCGGGCCGCGCGCGCCCTGGCCGCCGTCGATCCGCTGGAGAGCAGGTCCGTGGCCGTCACCGCGTGGCGCGCCCTCGGCCTGGCGGCCATGGCGGAGGGGGACCACGAGGCGGCGTACGGCTGCTTCAGGTCGGCCTTCGACAGTGCGGGCGAACCCGTCCACTACCACGCCTCCCCTCCCGTGCTGCCCGAACTGGCGGCGACGGCGGCCCGCGCGGACCGCCGCGAGGAAGCCCGCGCCGTCGTGGAGCGGATGGCACCGTGGCTGGGCGCGGCCCCTTCGCCCCGTGCCTCGGCGCTGCTGAGCAGGGCACGCGCGCTGCTGGCCGACGCCGGAGAGGCGGAGCCGCACTTCCTGGCCGCGCTGGCCGACGACGCGGTCGAGCACTGGCCGTTCGAGCGTGCGCAGGCCAGGCTGGACTACGCGGAGTGGCTGCGGCGACAGCGCCGTATCGCCGAGGCACGGTCTCTGCTGGCCTCGGCCCTCGAAACCTTCCGGCGGCTGGGCGCCGAGCCGTGGGCCGAGCGGGCCAGGGCCGAACTGCGCGCGGCCGGTGCGCCGGTGAGCGGTCCAGCGGCGGACGGCCTGGCCCGGCTCACCCCGCAGCAGCAGGAGATCGTACGGCTGGCGGCCCGCGGCCTGACGAACCGTGAGGTCGGCGAGAAGCTCTTCCTCTCGCCCCGCACGGTCGGCTCCCACCTCTACCGCGCCTTCCCGAAGCTCGGCGTCACCGCCCGCTCGCAGTTGCGGGACGCGGTGGGCGACGCGGTGCGTTAGGGGTGTCCGCGGCGTTCCGTCCGGGCCGCGTGCCCTGGCAAGCACGCGCGCGTGTGGCATTGTCGGCCCCGGAGCCTCGCCCCTCGTCTCCGGGAGCGGAAGCCGTCGGCACGGCCCTCCCCCAAGCTCTGCGCCGGGAGGCGCCCCCGGCGCCCTCCTCTCCGCCCCGCGACCGCGCGACACGGGCCGGACGACGCCGCGTTACCGGGCGGTGCCCTGTTGCGCGGGCGGTGCCGCGTCGAAGCCACTCCCCTGGAGTCCCACCGCTGCCGCCCGGTCTCCGGACACGGGCGGCGGGACGGTGGGACGGCGGGACGGCGGGGGCAACGGGTCGGCGGGGACCTACCGCCACGCCTCCCGTTCCCCGGCGCGGGGGTCGTCGACGGTCTCCCAGCGCTCCGTGATGCGCAGAGTGGTCCGCTCCCGCGTCCCGTACGGGGCCCAGCCGGGGTCGCCGGTGCGCGCGAAGGCGACCCAGGCGGCGTGGACGCGGTCCGCGAGCCCGGCGGGCAGCGCGTCGGACCCCAGGAGGCCCCTCGCACCCCGCAGTTCCGGCAGGTCCGTGCGGTCGAGGACGAACGGCAGTTCCACGGCGTGCGCGGCGCCGAGTCCGCCGTCGAGCGCGGGCGAGCGCCACCCGAACTCGTAGAGGTGGGTACGGGCACCGTCCCGTCCCGCCGCGCGCTCCTCGTGCGCACGGGTCGCGTGGGCATCCGCCATGCGCCAGGTGCCCGCGCCGAAGAGGGCGTCGCCCAGCACGGCCGAGCGCAGCTCACCGGGGGTGGCGCCGGGGCGCGCCGCCCGGTAGGCGGCCAGCAGCGCGTCCGGTGCGCGGTGGAGGCGGGCCGCGCTCGCGCGCAGCTCCTCCTCCGTGGTCGCGGCGAGTTGGCCGCCGGGCACCAGATACAGGTTGCCCTCCTGCGAGTTGGTGCCGAGGAGCAGGTCGACGGCCGCGCCGCGCCCCGCCGCGACGGCCTCCGCCGGCTGCTCGTCGCGCACGACGCTGAACGGGGTCAGCCCGGCCAGCGGGTCGAGCGCGGTGTCCGTCGTGAGGTCGAGCCCCGAGAGCCGGGGCATGGCCGCGACGAGGCGTTCGTCGGAAACGTCCGCGAGGCCCTTCGCCGTCGGCGCCGTGTCCAGGGCGAGGGCCAGGCCCAGCGCGTGCGTGACGCGTTCTGCCTGCTCCGTGGTGAACGCGCCCAGTCCGCTGCCACTCTGCATCGCGGCCCGCGCGAACAGCCCCTCGGCCCCCGGCTCGGCGAGGACCGCGCCCACGAGGGTGGCACCCGCCGACTGGCCGACGAGGGTCACGCGGCCCGGGTCGCCGCCGAAGCCCGCGATGTTGTCCCGTACCCAGCGCAGCGCGGCGACGATGTCGAGCACGCCGCGGTTGTCCGGCGCGTCGGGGAGGTGGAGGAAACCGGGGGCGCCGAGCCGGTAGTTGAGGGTGACCAGCACGACGCCGTCGCGGGCGAACCCGGTGCCGTCGTAGAGCCCGGCCCGGGCCGAGCCAGCGACGAAGCCGCCGCCGTGCACGAAGACCAGCACGGGGAGCGCGGTTCGTGTGTCGGCGCCGGCGCCGGTGTCCGGGGTCCACACGTTGACGGTGAGGTGGTCCTCGCCCTGGACCCACCCCGGGCCGAAGTACGGCGACATGTCCAGCGCGCCGAACGCGTCGCGGCGCGGCTGGGGCGCCGTGGGTCCGGGTGCCGTGGCGTCGCGGATGCCGGACCACGGCGCGTGCGGCCGGGGCGGGGCGAACCGGAGGGGGCCGGCCGGGGGTGCGGCGTAGGGGATGTCCAGGAAGACGGCGGCCTGCGGGCCGCGCCGTCCCCGTACGCGTCCCCCGGTGGTCGTGACGACCGGGTCGGTGTCGTCGTGCGTCATCGTGTCGTGCCTCTTCTCTTCTTCTCTTTCGTTCTCGCGCGTTTTCTCGCTCAGAAGCTGGTGAAGGGGGCCCAGCCGGTGAGGGAGAACCCGGCGCCGTCGCGCCGTACCTCGGTGGCGCCGTGGCCTCCCAGGTGCGCGGGGAAGACCAGCGCGTTCTCCTCGGCCGCCCTGCCCAGCACACGGTGGCGTGTGGCGCGCGCACCGTGCGGGTCTTCGCAGAAGCAACTGTTGTGGTCCGGTGCCACGATCTGGAGCGGGCTGTGCACCATGTCCCCGACGAACACCGCGCGGTCGCCGCCCGAGTCCAGCGTGAGGACGGACGACCCCGGTGTGTGCCCGGGCGCGGGCTCCAGGCGCAGATGCGCGTCGATGTCGTGACCGCCCTCCCACAGCTCCGTCCGGCCCGCCGCGTGTACGGGTGCCACCGAGTCCTCGAACACGTTCTGGTTGCCGCGCCCGCGCCCCGAGACGGGGGCGTTGACGGGGTTCCAGAAGTCGAAGTCGGCCTTGGGGACGAGGTAGGTGGCGTTCGGGAAGGTGGGCATCCATTCACCGTCCCGCAGCCGGGTGTTCCAGCCGACGTGGTCGGCGTGGAGGTGGGTGTTCACCACGAGGTCGACGTCCTCGGGGCGCACGCCCGCCTCGGCGAGGTTGTCGAGGAAGTCGGTGTCGAGGTAGCTCCACACCGGCGCGTAGGGCCGGAATTTGCCGTTGCCGACACCCGTGTCCACCAGGATGGTCCTGCCCTCGCTGCGCAGGACCCAGGTCTGTATCGCCGACCTGACCACGTCCGAGTCCGGGTACACGAACGCGGGCGAGAGCCATGAGTCGTGCTCCTTCCAGAGCTGTTCGTCGCTGCTCGGGAAGAAGTCCTGCGTCGTCAGCCCGACGGGGCCGACGTACTCCCTGACGCGGGTGACGGTGACGTCGCCCAGCACGATCTGGTCCACGGTGCTTCTCCTTCTCCTGTGCTGCTCTCCCCGTCCGCTGTGCGGACGCGAAGGGGTACACCGGAGAGTCTGGAAGCGCGCGCGCGTGGGCGGTATCCGACACCTGACTGCACCTCGACGGCACGGGGTGCGTCATCCCGTCCCCCGTCCCGTCCCCCGGTCCCCCGCCCCGTGCGGGCGCGCGGCTAGGCTGCGTGACCATGACTGTTCACGATGTACAGATCGGCGCATTGCAAGGAGGCCCCGCTGACCTGGCCCAGTACCGGGGCAAGGCCGTGCTGGTCGTCAACGTAGCCTCCAAGTGCGGCCTCACCCCGCAGTACGCCGGGCTGGAGCGGCTCCACGAGCGCTACGCGGACCAGGGCTTCACCGTCCTCGGCGTGCCCTGCAACCAGTTCATGGGCCAGGAACCGGGCAGCTCCGAGGAGATCGCCGAGTTCTGCTCGGCGACGTACGGGGTGACCTTCCCCATGACCGAGAAGGTCGACGTCAACGGCGACGACAGGCACGCGCTCTACGACGAGCTGACCGGCACGGCGGACGCGGAGGGCCACACCGGGGACATCCGCTGGAACTTCGAGAAGTTCCTGATCGCCCCGGACGGCACGGTGGCGGCGCGCTTCGCACCGCAGACCGAGCCCGAGGCCGCCGAGGTCGTGGCCGCCGTGGAGCGGAACCTCCCGGCGTAGCACGGACACTCCGGCGTGACGCCGCACCGGCACCCGCGCCCGCACCCCGGCGCGGCACGACCGCCGGGCGCGGCGCGGCGCGGCGCGGACAACCCGCCAGTGGTGGGCCCCCGGACGCTCCGGGGGCCCACCGTCGTGTGCGCCGGACACCGGAACCCGCCAGAGTGCGTCGCGGCAGACCGGGCACAGGTATAGGGAGAGCCCAGAGACCCGGCAGGGGGAGATCCCATGGAGATCTCAGGCATCATCAGCGCACTCGTCATCGGCATCGTCATCGGTGTCCTGGGACGCCTCGTCGTTCCGGGCCGACAGCGGGTGGGGATACTGCTGACCATCCTCGTCGGCATCGTGGCCGCCCTCATCGGCACCGGCATCGCCGCCGCCTTCGACGTGGCGGACACCAAGGGCGTCGACTGGATCGAATGGCTCATCCAGATCGCCCTGGCGGCCGTGGGTGTCGCGGCGCTCGACCGCTCGCGGTCACGCCACACGCGGTCGCGCCGCCGCTGACCCGGTACGGGCAGGGGTACGGAACAGGTGCGGTTACGGTCCCGTCGCGGCCCGACGTCGCGGCCACGGCACCGCGCGCCCCGGCGCCCCCGTGCGGGGGTGTCAGGGCGCGCGGCGAACCGCGAGTGGGACCGCGGGGAGGGGAAGGGGCGTCAGCCCTTCTTCAGCAGCTCCCTCATCTGCCGGATCTCGCGGTTCTGCGCGGTGATGACGTCGTCGGCGAGTGACGTGGCGGGCTCGTACGCGCCCTTCTTCTTCTCCGTACGGGCCATCTCGACGGCGCCCTCGTGGTGCCCGATCATCATCGTCAGGAACTGGCGGTCGAAGTCCTCACCGGAGGACTTCTCCAGCTCGTCCATCTGCTTCTGATCCATCATCCCGGGCATCTCCGAGCCCTCGCCGTGGCCCATGTCGCCATGGTCCATGCCCTCGTGCCCGGAGCCCGACATGTCCTCGGGGACCTTCTCGCCCCACGCCTTGAGCCAGCCGGACATGGTCTCGATCTCGGGACCCTGAGCCTTCTCGATCTTCGTGGCGAGGCGCTTCACCTCGCCGGAGGAGGCGCGGGAGTCGGCGAGCCGGGACATCTCCACCGCCTGGCGGTGGTGCGGGATCATCTCGGCCGCGAAGGCGACATCGGCCTTGTTGTGCGTGCCCGCCTCCGCCTTTCCGGAGGGGGAAGCGGAGGCCGAGGCGTGCCCGTCGTGGCGCGCGCCGCTGTCGGCCTCGCCACCGGCCCCGCCTCCGCACGCGGACAGGGTGAGCGCGGCGGCGACGGAGGCGGCGGCCAGGGCCGAGCGCCGGATCGTGGATCGGGAAACGGTCATGGGGAACTCCTGGTACTGGTCTCTCGCATACGGATCACGACATGCCGGAGCACGGCACCGCGCGGGTGCCGTGCGGGTCGCTCTAGATCCGCAGGAGTTGGAGTTCCGCGAGGGTGGGCGGCGCACGGCCGCCCACGGGTTCGTACGGCGCAGGCTGTAGCGCCTCGGACGCCGGGCTCTGCGACGGGTGGGGCGAGGGCGCCAGCGCCGGAAGCGTCGGGGAGCCGGAGACACCGGCCGCCGCGCACAGGTCGTCGGCGTGGGCCGCGCTGTGCTGCCCGCCGTCCTTGCCCTGCCCGTGGCACGCCCGCTCGCCCCGGTCGGCGACGCCGCCCGTCATGGTGGCTGCCGGGGCCATGGCGTGGTGGCCCGGCTCCGGGTCCGGGGCCGGGTCCGCGTGATGTGCCCCCGTCGCGGAGGCGGAAGCGGAGGCCGGGGGCGCGGACACCATGCCGTGCATGCCCACGAGGCCGACGAGCAGCGCGAGGACGAGCAGGGCTTTGGCCACCAACGGTCGTTGGTGGCCAAAGCCCTGCTCGTACTGGATCACGCCCTCATCGTAGAGGTGCCCTCGCCCGCCCGGACACGGGGGCGGCCCCCCGGCCCCGGTCCCGGACCCTCACGGTTCACGGTCCGCCCCCTGGCGCTTCACCCACCGCACCGCCACCCGACCCGCGCTGTTCGCCACAGGGGGCTGCCGGTCAGGAGGACACCTCTGCTAAATTGGTCTATACCACATTACCCCTCAGTCCCCTCCTCCAGATCGGCAGGACCAGCGTGGAAGTTGTGATCGTTCCGGACGCCGTCGCGGGTGGCGAGCTGATCGCCGACGCGATCGCCGACCTCCTGCACCACAAGCCCGACGCGCTGCTCGGCGTGGCCACCGGTTCGACCCCCCTGCCGGTCTACAAAGCGCTGTCCGCCAAGGTCGGCGCCGCGACGGTGGACGCCTCGCGCGCCCGCGTCTGCCAGCTCGACGAGTACGTGGGCCTGCCCAAGGGGCACCCGGAGTCCTACCGCTCCGTCGTCCTCCGCGAGGTCGTGGCCCCCCTCGGTCTGACCGAGGCGTCCTTCATGGGACCCGACGGGACAGCGGAGGACGTGGCCTCGGCCTGCGCCGCGTACGACCGCGCACTGACCGAGGCGGGCGGCGTCGATCTCCAGCTGCTCGGCATCGGCACCGACGGCCACATAGGCTTCAACGAACCCTGCTCCTCGCTCGCGTCCCGTACCCGGATCAAGACACTCACGCGGCAGACCCGCGAGGACAACGCGCGCTTCTTCGACAGTCTCGACGAGGTGCCCCACCACGTCATCACCCAGGGCATCGGCACGATCCTCGAAGCGCGGCACCTCGTGCTCCTGGCCACGGGCGAGGCCAAGGCGGAGGCGGTGGCACTCGCCGTGGAGGGCCCGCTCTCCTCACTGGTGCCCGCCTCGGCGATGCAGTTGCACCCGCACGCGACGGTCGTCGTCGACGAGGCCGCCGCCTCCCGGCTCAAGCTCGCCGACTACTTCCGCGACACCTACGCGGCGAAGCCCGCCTGGCAGGGCATCTAGGCAGCCCGCACAGCCCCGCCCGGACGCCCGGACCCTGCCCCCATGTCATGATCGCCCCATGGGTCAGGACGAGGGATACCTCCTGGACAACCAGCAGTCCGAGGCGGGCACCCGCTTCGACGCGCTGTCCGCCCTCTTCGACGCCTCGACGTTCCGGCACTTCGAGACGCTCGGAGCCGGTGAGGGGTGGCGGTGCTGGGAGGTCGGGGCCGGGGGCCCGAGCGTCCCCGCGTGGCTCGCCGGGCGCGTCGGGTCACGCGGGCGGGTGCTCGCCACCGACATCGACGTGACCTGGACAGGGGGCGCCGGCGTCGAGGAGGTCCAGGGCTTCGAGGTACTGCGCCACGACGTCGCCCTCGACGAGCCCCCGGCCGGGCCCTTCGACCTCGTCCACGCCCGCCTCGTCCTCGTCCACGTCGCCGACCGCGATGCCGCGCTGCGCGCCATGATCCGGGCGCTGCGCCCCGGCGGACGGCTCCTGATCGAGGACGCCGACCCCGCGCTGCAACCGCTGATCTGCCCCGACGAGTACGGCCCCGAGCAGGAACTGGCCAACCGGCTGCGCGACGGCTTCCGTCAACTGCTGCGCCGACGCGGCGCCGACCTCGCCTACGGGCGCAGACTGCCGCGCCTGCTGCGCGAGGCCGGTCTCGCCGACGTCGAGGCCGACGCCTACTTCCCCGTCACCTCGCCCGCGTGCGACGTGCTCGAAGCGGCGACCGTCCGTCAGGTACGGGACAAGCTCACCGCAGCGGGCCTCGCCACGGACGAGGAGATCGACCGGCATCTCGCCAACGTCGCCTCGGGGCGCCTCGATCTGGCCACCTCACCGATGATCTCGGCCTGGGGCCGCAGGCCCGTCGAGGACACCCCCTAGTCTTCTGAGTCGGGAATTCTATTCATATTGGTAGGGTTGCTGTGTGTCACGTACGGGACGGCCGAAGGCCGAGTTG
>NZ_BAAGSO010000119.1:0-55116 GCF_054782395.1 Streptomyces daliensis
CCATCCCCGCCAACTGCATGGACGCACCATCCACGCCGTCCTCGACCAGGAACTCGAACTGCTTGAACAACCCCCACCCGGTATCCGCCGCACCACCGAGGAAGTCCTTGCCGCCCTGCTTCCACGCCTCCCACCCCTCCGGCTTGTCCGGCGCCTTCTCCGCCGCCCGCGCCAACGTCCGCTTCGAGGAGGAGACGACCCCCTCCAGCTCCTCCTCCAGCCGATCCAGCCGCCGGTAACACGCGTTCAGCGCCACGATCCCCGGATCATCCTCCGCCGGACGCTCCGGCAACGGATCATCCCCCCGCTCCACCGCCACGTTGTACGCATCCACCTCCCGCCAGTACCGCTTCGACGCCGCCCGCGCCGCATCCGCGTCCTCCACCAGCGGCTTCACCCGCCCCTGCACCGACCGCAACTTCTCCGCATACCCATCCAGCGCACCCGCCGCCGCGGAGAAATACTTGCGCGCCGCCTCCAACTCCCGCGGCAACGCCCTCGTCGCGTCCTTGAACCCCTCCGAACCCGCACCCGTCCAGTCCAGCAACGACAAATCGTCCAGCTTCGCCAGCCCGTCCCTGAACGCCCCCGCGTACGCCCGCAGCTTGACGACCAGATCATCCACATCACCCGGCGACCCGAAGACCACATCCGAAGGCTTCGCACCCGGCGGAATCCGCTCGACAGCCCCGCCCTCCACCGCGTCCTTCTGCGTCACGCGATCGTCCCCTTGTCGCCGCCGTCGGTCACCCAGCCGCCGTCGTACAGCTTGCGCGGGTTCGTCGGCAGCTCGCCCGTGCCCCCGCCACCACCACCGCCACCGCCGTCGTCGTCGAGCCACGGCTCCTGGTAGATCTCCGGCGGCGGGTCGAAGGAGGGACGGTCGCCCTCCTTCCACGCCCGCATGCCGTGCTCGCCGATGGGCAGCTTGGCCATGTTGTCCGCCGTCGGCGAGAAGTTCTTGATCGCCAGCAGGTCCGCGAGCATGTACGCCGCGATCACCTGCCGCAGCGTCTCCACCACCGTCTCCGTGTGCTCCGCGACCCGGCCCATCCCGAAGCCCCACTTGGAGAGCACGTCCTCGGCCGGGGACACGATGTCGATCGTCACCGTGTCGTGGATCAGCTCCGCCATCGGCTTCCAGTCGCTCTTGATCTTCTTGGCCGCGACCACCGACTCTTCCAGCGGCTTCAGGATCCGGCGCACGGAATCGATCTCGACCCGATACCCGTCACCCGGCTTCGGCCCGCCCGAACCGCCGTCCTTGCCCGTCACACCGACTCCCCCGTACTCCATCCGCACCCGCGCCCCCGCGCGCCCAGGTCACCGAGCCTTTGCCGAACGCATATCCGAACGGCATGATCGCACAGGGGTCCGACACGGCCGCCCCCGTACCGCCCCCTCAGCAGCAGTCCGGGGAGAGGCCTGCCGGGAGGGAGTCGCCGCCGAAGACCTGGACCGTCGCCTCGTCGCCGCCCAGTGCGGCGACCGCCAGGAGCAGGGAACCCGCCGTCCAGGAGGTCTGCTCGCGCGGCCACATCGCGTCGTCCTCGAAGACGTACCCCGTCCAGTACATGCCGCCCTCGGCACGCAGGTGCTGGATCCACTTCAGGATGTCCAGCGCACGGTCCGACTCCCCCATCGCCCACAGCGCGAGCGCCAGTTCCGCGCTCTCTCCCCCGGTCACCCACGGGTTCGGCAGCACGCACCGCACCCCGAGCCCGGGGACGACGAAGCGCTCCCAGCCCTCCTCGATCCGCTCCTTGGCCGCGGGCCCCCGCAGCGCCCCGCCCAGCACCGGGTAGTACCAGTCCATGGAGTAGCGCCCCTTGTCGAGGAACCGCTCGGGGTGGTGGCGCACGGCGTGGCCGAGCCAGCCGACGGCCAGCTCCCAGTCGGGCTGCGGCTCCTCGCGGTGCTCGGCCAGTGCCAGCGCGCACCGCAGCGACTGGTAGACGGACGAGGAGCCGGTGAGCAGCGCGTCGGTCACGGGGGTGCCGTCGGCCTCGCGCTTCCAGCCGATCTGGCCGCCGGGCTGCTGGAGGCGCAGCACGAACTCCATGGCGGCGACGGTGACGGGCCACATCCGTTCCAGGAACGCGTCGTCCCCCGTGGACAGGTAGTGGTGCCAGACGCCGACGGCCACGTACGCGCAGAAGTTGCTCTCCTTGCCCCGGTCGGTGGCGCGTGCCGCGTCGCCGTCCGCGTAGGCGGCGTACCAGGAGCCGTCGGGGAGCTGGTGGTCCGCGAGCCAGTGGTAGGCGGCCTCGGCGCGTTCGTGCTCGCCCGCCGCGTCCAGCGCCATCGCGGCCTCGACGTGGTCCCAGGGGTCGAGGTGGTGGCCCCGGAACCAGGGGATGGCCCCGTCGTCGCGCTGGACCGCCGCGATCCCGGCGACGGTCTCCACGGCCTGTTCCGCCGTCAGCACTCCGGGGAGGACGAGCCGCTCCGTGCGCTCCGGGCTCGTCACTTCGCCGCCGTCTGAGCCACGGCGTCGGCGGGGGTCACGTCGGCCGCGTCAGCCGCGTCAGCCGCGTCAGCCGCGTCGGCCACATCAGCGGCATCGGCCGCTTCGGTACGCGGCAGGTGCGGCTTCGTCGCGTACGCGACGAAACTCTTGCCGATCAGCGGGTCGAGCGCACGCTCGGCGACGCGCGTGGCCAGGGGCTTCTTCATGATGTCCCAGACCAGCAGCTTGTGGTACGCGCGCACCGGGAGCGCCTTCTCGTTGTCCACGCCGAAGGCGCACTTGAGCCACCAGTACGGCGAGTGCAGCCCGTGCGCGTGGTGCGTGCCGTACGGGCGGAGCCCGGCCTCGCGCATCTTGCGGAGCAGTTCGTCGCCGCGGTAGATGCGGATGTGGCCGCCCTCGACCTCGTGGTAGGCGTCGCTGAGCGCCCAGCAGACCTTCTCGGGCCCGTAGCGCGGCACGGTCACCGCGATGCGCCCGCCCGGCTTGAGGACCCGCACCATCTCGGCGAGGACGCCCTTGTCGTCGGGGATGTGCTCCATGACCTCGGAGATGATGACGACGTCGAAGCTGTCGTCGGGGAAGGGCAGCGCCAGCGCGTCGCCCTCCATGGCGGTGGCGGTCGCGCCCGCGGGGGCCTCTCCGGCCTCCTTCATGGCCGCGAACCAGGTGGCGACCTCCCGGATCTCCTCGCCGTTGCGGTCGAGCGCGACGACTCGCGCGCCGCGCCTGTAGCACTCGAAGGCGTGCCGCCCGGCGCCGCATCCCAGGTCGAGGACGCGGTCACCTGGGGCGAGCGGAAAGCGGGAGAAGTCGACGGTCAGCACGGGGGTCTGCCTCTTCCTTCGTACGTGCGCCCGTGCGGCCTCGTGTGGGGCCTGGCGGCGGGCGGTTCTGGACGGCGGTCGTCGGTCGTCGGTCGGCCGAGGGGGGCCGGCCTACGGGGGTGGTGACAGGGGGCTCAGGCTCAGCCGCCCGCGGCGACGGCGGGCCGGGAGGCTCCGGCCGCGCCGGACGGGGCGTCCTCTCCGGAGGGGACGTCCTCTCCGGAGGGGGCGTCCTCTCCGGACCCGCTCCCTTGAACGGGCTCGGACTCAGACACCGGCTCGGACACGGGCACCGGCTCCGGACGGGACCGGGCAACGGCCCCCGTGCCGCCCCCGCCCTGCTCCTCGATCGCCGCCCGGTACCGCTCCACGGTGCCCCGCGCGGCCTGCTCCCACGTGAAGTGCCGCAGCACGCGCTCGCGCCCCGCCGCACCGAGGCGGGCGCGCAGTTCCGTATCGCCGAGGAGGCGGGTCAGCACGGTGGCGAGCGCGCCCGCGTCGCCCGGCGGCACCGCGAGGCAGGTCTCGCCGTCCTTGCCAGCGACCTCCGGGATGGCTCCCCCGGTGGTGGCCACCAGCGGGGTGCCCGTGGCCATGGCCTCGGCGGCGGGCAGAGAGAAGCCCTCGTAGAGGGAGGGGACGCAGGCGACCTGGGCCGAGCGCACCAGGCCCGCGAGTTCCGCGTCGCTGATGCCCTTGACGAACTCGACGCGGCCGGCCAGCCCGTAGCGCTCGACGGCCGCCGCGACCGGCCCCTCCTCGGGCCGCTTGCCGACGACGACGAGGTGCGCGTCCTCGCGCTCCGTGCGGACCTTCGCGAGGGCCTCCACCAGGTGCACAAGGCCCTTGAGCGGAACGTCGGCGCTGGAGGTGGTCACGATCCGCCCCGGCACCTCGGCCACGGCGGGGTCGGGTGCGAAGAGACGGGTGTCGGCGCCGATGTGGACGACGTGGACGCGGTCCTGGCGCACCCCGAGGTGCCCTGTGATCTCCCCGCGCGAGGAGCCGGAGACGGTGAGCACGGAGGGCAGCCGCTTCGCGACGCGCTTCTGCATCCGCGTGAAGCCGTACCAGCGGCGCACCGAGGCACGCGCCCGCCAGCCCTGCGCCGCGTCCAGGTCCAGTCGCCGATCGACGGTGATGGGGTGGTGGATGGTGGTGACGAGAGGTGCGCCGAGGTTGCCGAGCAGCCCGTAGCCGAGGGTCTGGTTGTCGTGGACGACGTCGAACTCACCGCGTCGCGCGGCCAGATGGCGCCGGGCGCGCAGGGAGAACGTCAGCGGCTCGGGGAAGCCCCCGGTCCACATCGTCCCGACCTCCAGCAGGTCGGTCCAGTCCCGGTACTCGCCGCGCTTGGGCGTGCGGAACGGGTCGGGCTGCCGGTAGAGGTCGAGGCTGGGCAGCTCGGTGAGCGTGACGCCCTCGTCGAGCACGGGGTAGGGCTGCGCGCCGATGACCTCGACGGTGTGGCCGAGCCTGGCCAGTTCGCGGGAGAGGTGGCGTACGTAGACACCCTGTCCGCCGCAGAAGGGGTTCCCCTTGTACGTCAGCATGGCGATGCGCAGGGGGCGCTGGTCACCGCCTCCGGGCGCGCCGGGCCCCGTTCGGGGGCCGGACCCGGTGTCCTGTACGGCCTCTGCGGTCACTCGCGGCCCCCTTCATCACTGCACTTTCGCCGGAGCGTAACCGCTCGCGCTAACCTAGAACAAGTTTCAGGATGGCCGGGTCCGAGCGGATCATGAGCCATCCACAGGCTAAGAATTTACCGGCCAGTCACTTATCGGGCGGGGCCGGAGCAGGTGATTCGCGCCACCCCCTGACCGGCTGCGAGGATGCCCCCGGTTTCACCAGGGAGGCACTCTCGCCCGGCAGGGCCCGGAACGCACGGAAACACGCACGGAAACGGGGACACATGACGACACAGCCGAAGCCGTCCGCCTCCCCTGCCTCCCCTCCCCTGACCGAGCGCCAGGAGGCCAGGCGACGCCGCATCCTGCACGCGAGCGCGCAGCTCGCACGGCGCGGCGGCTTCGACGCGGTGCAGATGCGGGAGGTGGCCGAGTCCTCGAACGTCGCGCTGGGCACCCTCTACCGCTACTTCCCCTCCAAGATCCATCTGCTGGTCGCGACCATGCAGGACCAGCTCCAGCAGATGCACGAGACGCTGCACAAGCGCCCGCCGTCCGAGGAGGGCTCGGCGGCCCGCGTCGCCGAGACCCTGATGCGCGCCTTCCGCGCGATGCAGCGCGAACCGCACCTCGCCGACGCGATGGTGCGCGCGCTCACCTTCGCCGACCGCTCCGTCAGCCCGGAGGTGGACACCGTGTCCCGGCTGACGACGGCGATCATCCTGGACGCCATGGGCCTGGAGTCGGCGCCCACGCCCCAGCAGCTCTCCGCCGTACGCGTCATCGAGCACACCTGGCACTCGGCCCTGATCACCTGGCTCTCGGGGCGGGCCTCCATCGCCCAGGTGAAGATCGACATCGAGACGGTGTGCGGGCTCATCGACGTCACGGATCCGGAGCGCGGCCCTAACTAGGTCGGATGACCGCTCACGCGGCCGTGAAACTCGGGGGCGTGAAGTGTTTCCTCCCGCGCCGCCCCCGTGCGCCCCCTGTTGCACCGTCGTGGCCAAATCTACGCGTCTCCCCTCGCCGCCGAGGATGTATGTATTGACCCGTATTCGGTAGGCATGCCGAGCCGCGAGGCTGGAGGGGTGGGCGTGATTCGGGTTCTGCTGGTGCACGATGTGAGGCTTCTCAGATCGGGGCTGGCCGCGCTGGTGGGCAAAGCGCACGACATGGCCATCGAGTCCACGCCCTGGGGCGGTGCACTGGGCTACGCGCGTTCCTCGCCCACGGACGTGTGCGTGGTGGACGCGGACTCCTCCGGTGCCTCGGCGCTCCAGGAGATGGCGGCGCTGCCGCGCTTCACCTCGGCCGACGAGTACGGGAACCGGCGCGGGCGCGGGCGCTGCGGGGTGCTGGCGCTGGTCAGCGAGAGCCGCCCCGGCGCCCTGCGCAGGGCGCTGGACGCGCGCGCCCTGGGCTTCGTCGGCAAGGACGCGGCCCCTGAACGGCTGCTGACGGGCATCCGCCACGTCGCCCAGGGCAAGCGCTTCATCGACGACTCGCTGGCCGCGGCGTTCTTACGGGCCTCCGAAGTGCCGTTGACGCCGAGGGAGCTGAGCGTCCTGGCCGTGGCCGCCGAGGGCGCGTCCGTGGGGGAGATCGCGCGCAGGCTGAGCCTGTCGGACGGCACCGTGCGCAACTACATCTCCTCCATCACCCGTAAGACCGGGGCCCGCAACAGGGTCGACGCCATCCGCATATCCCAGGGCGCGGGCTGGCTCTAGGGGCCGAGTGGGCCATGTCCGCGGCACATACCGGCCACGCGGGGCCCTGGACGCTCATCTCTGGGCGTGTGGACGGGCAGGGCCCGGCGGGCGCGGGGAAGCCGTGCGAGGCGCCCATACGGCGGCCAGATCGCGGTAGAGCGGTGATCGCTCCAGGAGTTCGGCGTGGGTGCCGAGGTCGGTCCGTGCGCCGTCCAGCACGAGAACCCGGTCGGCACGCAGCGCCGAGCTGACACGGTGCGCGATGACGACGAGCGCGCCCGGCCGTCTGGCGAGAGCGCGCTCAGCGCACGCTTCGGCCACCGCGTCCAGTTGACTTCCGGCCTCATCCAGCAGCATCAGGGGCGCGGGCGAGAGATGGGCCCGCACCAGCGCGAGCAACTGCCGCTCCCCCGCCGAGAGCGCGGTGGGCTCCACAGGCCCGCCGGGCCCGCCCAGCCGCCGCACGAGATCACCCGCGCCCAGTGCGTCCGCAGCGGTGAGGATTTCTACGTCCGACGGCTTAGGGGGGGTGGCATCCGGCCCGTAGGAATCGGAGCAGTGATAGCCGAGGTTGTCCCGCACGCTCCCCGAGAACAGGTACGCCTCTTGCGGAATCAGCACCCTCTTTTGTGCCAGAAGTCTTGGATCGTCGCACGTCTGTACGGGGTGCCCGGCGATCCGGATCTCCCCGGCGCCGGGGTCGAGCAGCCCCGCGGCGAGAGACGCGAGCGTCGACTTGCCCGCTCCGCTCGGCCCGACGACCGCGAGGTGGCCGCCTGCGGGGAGCGTCAGATCCAGCGCGTCGAGGACGGGGCGCGCACCGGGTCCGTACGCGAAGGTCACGCCGCGCAGTTCGAGCGCGGGTGCGTGGTCAGGGGTGGGGTCGGGGGCGGGGTCGGCTGAGGGGCCGGGGGTGCGGACCTCGGCGGGGACGGTGCGCACGGGTACGGGGTCCGGGGCGGGGTCCTGGGCAGGCTGACGGGCGGGGTCCGGCGGGGTGTCCTCGCCCGTCAGCCTGCCGATGACCACGGCCAGCCGCGCCCCGGCGCCGCCCAGACCGTGCACCAGGCTCTGGAGCGCGGGCAGCAGCGACTGCGTCAGATAGGTCAGCGCGCCCGCGAGCGCGCCCGCCGTCACGCCGCGCGAGAGCAGCCAGGGCGCCAGCACGAGCAGCAGCACGACGGGCAGCCTGCCGCCGACGCCCAGCGCCAGGGCGCGGGCGACGCTCCAGCGGGCGAGCGCGTCGGCGGCCCCGCGCTCGGCCTCGACCCGGCGCAGCGCCGCACGGCGCACCGGCTCCTCTGCGCCGCAGGCCACCACGTCGCGCAGCCCGGCGACGGACGCGCCCAGTTCGTCCGCGATGCCCTCGTCCGCCACCAGGAAGGCGCGCTGGCGGCGGGCGAGCGGGCGCAGCGTCACGGCGAACAGGACGAGCCCCGCGAGGAGCGGGGGCAGCACGACCAGCAGGAGTTCGGGTGCCAGTGACAGCAGCCCGGTC
Organism: Streptomyces daliensis; assembly: GCF_054782395.1. Classification (NCBI taxonomy): domain Bacteria; kingdom Bacillati; phylum Actinomycetota; class Actinomycetes; order Kitasatosporales; family Streptomycetaceae; genus Streptomyces; species Streptomyces daliensis. Next base: position 8,136 of record NZ_BAAGSO010000119.1, read on the forward strand.
AGCGCGCCGACGAGGGTGAAGAGGAAGGAGCGGGCCACCATCACCAGTCCTGCGAAGCTGTCCCGGGCGATCTCCACCTGGTGCGTCAGCCGCGAGACGACGGCGGTCTCCCCGCTCGGCGTGCCGCTGCGTGCGCCGGTACGGGGCGGGCGCGGGCGCTCCTCCGCCGCGGACGTGTCCGGCGCGCCGACACCGGCACCGACGCCCACGCCCACGCCCACGCCGACCGCCTCGCTCAGGCCGCGCGCGACGACCCGTCGCACCAGCGCGTCCCGCAGCGGCTCGGCCAGTGCCGCGACGGCGCGGTACACGCGCCCCGTGCCCAGCGCGCCGACCAGGACGCCGCACCCGGCGACGCCCAGCCAGGCCAGGCCCACGGCCGGGCGGGCGGCGAGGAAGCCGTCGTCGAGGGCGCGGGCGAGCCCGTAGCCGAGGGTGAAGGTGTGCCCGGCCTCCAGCACCGACCACCCGGCGAGCGCCCACAGCGCCCTCGGCCTGCGCAGCAGGAAGCGCGTGCCGTCGGCGACGAGGCCGTGCCTCCGCGCCGCCCTACGCACCGGCCACCTCCGGCCCGCCCTCGCCGAACACCGCGCGGTACTCGGGGAGTTGCCACAGCCGCTCGTGCGGGCCCAGGGCGCGGACGCGGCCTCCGTCGAGCCAGGCGGTCACATCGGCGCGGGCCGCCGTGGAGGCGCGGTGGGCGACGATCAGGCGGGTGCGGGCGCGGGTGCGGGGGCCCGCGTCGCCGGGCGGGTTCAACAGCGCCTCGGATACGCGCAGTTCGGTGACCGTGTCGAGGCTGGACGTCGCGTCGTCCAGGATCAGCAGTCTGCCGTCGTGCGCGAACGCGCGGGCCAGGCCCAGGCGTTGGACCTCGCCGCCCGACAGCGGGGCCTCGGCGCAGGGGGTGCCGTAGCCGTCCGGCAGGGTGCGGATGAAGTCGTCGGCGCACGCGGCGCGCGCGGCGGCGGCCACCCGCTCCGGCACGTTCACGTGCCGCGCGTCCCCTGCACCATCCAGGCCGTCGGGCCCGAAGGCGATCGTGCCCGCGATGGTGCCACCGAGGAGCGCGGGGCGTTCGAAGGCGTAGCCGACGGCGCGGCGCAGCTCGGCCCGGTCCAGTTCGGCGAGGTCCACCCCGTCGAGCAGCACCCGCCCCGCCTCCGGTTCCGCCAGCCGTCCGGCCAGCGCTGCCAGCAGGGACTTGCCCGAGCCAGAGCGGCCGACGAGGGCGACCGTGCGCCCGCCCGGCACCATCAGGTCCACCCCGTCCAGCACGGTGCGCGTCCCGCGCGTGGCGCGGACGCCGCGCAGCTCCAGCGCGCCCGGCCCCTCGGCCGGCAGGGCCCGGTGGCCCTGCGCGAGGGCGGGCACCTCGTGCACCTCGGCGAGGCGGCGGGCCGCGGCGCGGGCGCGCACGAGCCCGTTGAGCTGCCCGACGAGCACGCCGACGCCCGCCGCGAGCACCGCGTAGCGCGCCGCGGCCAGCAGCCCGCCCACGCTCAGCTCGCCCGCCGCCAGCAGCACTCCGCCGACCGCGACGACGGCGATCTGCAACAGCGGCACGAGCACGGCCGCCTGCGCCGTGGCCCGGCCCTGCACCCGCCACATCCGGTGGCCCTCGCCGCTGAGTTCGGCCAGCGGCTCCAGCACCCGGTCGCGTTCGCGCCGCCACGTACCGGCCGCCGCGATCGTACGGGCGCCGCCCAGCGCCTCCACCAGCCTGGCGGCGATGCGGCCCTGCGCCTCCTGGTAGCGGGCCACGCTGTCGGACGACGTACGGGAGAACGCGCGCAGCAGGAGGAAGAGGACCGGGGTGCCCGCGAGGAAGACGGCGACGAGGCGCGGGTCGAGCAGCGCGAGCGCGACGAGCCCGCCGAGCGGCGTGGCCAGCGCGGCGAGCGTCGAGGCCGCGGCGCTGGGCGCGGTGCCCGCGTGCGCCGCGTTGCCCGTGGACCGGGTGACGAGATCGCCGGGCCCGAAGCGCGCCGCCGGGCCGGGGCCGATGGCGAGGACGTGGTCGAGCAGCCGGGTGCGCAGCCAGGCGGTGGTACGGGAGTTGAGCGTGCCGGTGAGCACCGTGTCCAGTGCGTCGAGCACGACGAGCGCGTAGGTGAGGGCCGCGCAGAGCGCGATCCAGGGCGTGGCGCCGCCGTCGGCGCGGCCCGTCGCGAGCAGCAGGTCGAGGGTGTGTCCGAGGGCTGCGGGCAGCGCGAGGTTGGCGCCCGCCGCCGTGGCGGAGGTGAGGCAGAGCACGGTCGTACGGAGGGCGCTGTGCCGTCCCGCGGCGAGCAGCAGCCGGTCGGCGACCCGGTCACGGGCCCGGGTTCCGACGGCGCCGGTTCCCTCGGGCACGGGCCCGGTGCCTTCGTCGTCCTCGCGGGGTGTGGCGCTCGCCATCTCCCTCCTCGCACCTCGTCGTTCACATGGCGGCCGGGCCGTCGACGTCGACCGTCGCCGTCGGCCACCGTCGGGCCATGAAGACGGCCCCGGGCGGGGTTGACGCCACCGCCCGGGGCCGCCGGACATATCACCTCACGCGACTGTCAGACAGTTGCGGAGAGGCATGAGTCGCAGTGACGACTCACAGACACAGCAGGGTGCTGTGGGAGCTGTGCTTGTCGCACAGGAGGAGGCTGGCGCTGCTGTCGTCGCCGCCGCCGGTCCGCTCTTCCGGCTCAAGGGTCTGAAGGTCAAGAAGGCTCATGGTGATTCCTTTCGATTTCGTTGTTGCTCATGGGGACGGTGGTGCTCCGGTACGGCCCCCGAAGGGACCGGTCTGTGGGCCGCCGGGTGGCGGCGGAAGGAAGGGCAGGCCGACGGGCTGCCCGCCGAGCCGGGCGGTGGCGGCGGCACCGGCGGCGAGCAGGCAGCCCGCCGTTCCGGTGGCCAGGTCCATCGACAGGCGCATCATCTGGTCGCCGGGGAAGGCCAGTTGGCCCTCGTAGGGCATCGCGTACCACGCGAGGCCCGCGAGCTGTGCGTCCAGATCGGCGGCTGTCGCGCCCGGGGTGGTGGTCCGGCTCAGGTGGAGAAGCATTCCGGCCCGCCCCTGGAAGAGGCCGGGCTGCGCGTAGTAGCGCATACGGGCCGCGGGCAGGATGCCAGCGCGGGCCCGCTCGAAGTCGGGCTGGTGCGGCCGGTGTACGAGGTAGTCGTCGAGCACCGTCGCGATGCCGACGCTGCCCGCGCCCAGGTACGGCATGGTGCGCGTGCCCTCGTCGACCTGCCAGGTGCCGCCGCTGTCCACGACGCAGCGCGCCAGGTCCTGCTGGAGCGCCTCCTCCGCGAGGTCGAGCAGCGCGGGGTCGCGGTGGCGCTCGTACAGCCGCAGGAACAGCAGCGCCGGGCCCGTCGTGCCGTGCAGCAGCCCCGCGCGGGCCGGACGGTGCTCGCCGGTGCCCTCCTGGAGCCGGGCCGCGAGGAGCTGGGCCGCCTCCATGGCGCGGGTGTGCAGGGAGCCCTCACCCGTGCTGGCGGCGAGCTGGTCGAGGGCGAGGCCGAGGCCCGCGAGGCCGCTGTGCAGCGAGAGTCCCAGGCGCTGCCACTTCTCGTCGAGCACGCGGTCCGCGAGTTCGAGCGCGCGCTTGGCGTGGCCGAGGCGGTCCAGGACGAAGGCGACGCCGAGGAGCCCGTCGTAGAAGCCGAGCGGGGTGCCGCGCGGGAGCCGGGGCGCGCCGCCGGGTGCCGGGGACGGGTCGGTGTGGCGCAGCAGCCACTCCTCGCCCTCGGGGTAGTTGCCCGCGCCGGTCTCGGCGAGCGCGTAGAGGACTCCGGCCGCGCCGTGCGCGAGGCCGAGGCCGCCGCCGTCGCTGAACTGGCTGATGTCGCCGGGGAAGAGCCGGTCGTCGCGGTCCGGCGTCGCGGAGGCGAGGATGGCGGCTGCCATGGAGTCGCGGGCCGCGGGCCAGTCGGCGGGCTCGACGGTGAGCCGGGCGGCGCGCCGCACGCGGGGGCGGGCCGAATCGCGGGGCGCCTCCTCGTGCGCGGGTCCTTCGACGGGTCCCTCGATCGTGGCGACCGCCTCGGCCAGGAAGTCCTCGGGTATGCCGGGGAACTGCTCAGCCGCGATCCGCGCGAGGTCAGCGGCCTTGCGGCGGTCCACGGCGAGCAGCGTGGTCATCGGGAGGAAGAGGGCGAGGCGCAGACAGGCCAGCGCGTAGCGGTCGATGTCGTAGCGCGTGCGGTCGACGGGCGCGATGAAGCCGGGGTGCGCGACGATCTGACGCGGGTTCTCTGCCGCGAGGGCCGCCGCCTCGAAGTCCAGGAGCGCGACGGACTGTTCGTCGGGCGCGACCATGATGTTGAACATGTGCAGGTCGTTGAAGACCACGCCACGGGAGTGCACGGCCTCGACCGCGTCCTCCACGAGGCGGTGCATCCGCAGCGCCCACCGCGTGTACTCCTCGACGGCCTCCGGGTCGGGCTCGGCCGCGAGCAGCGGGTGGCGCTGCGCGAAGAAGGCGTTGAGGGTCTGGCCCTGGAGGTGGTCCATGACCAGGAAGCGGTGCCCGTCGAGCGTGAACCAGTCGCGTACGCCCGGGACCACGTCCAGCCCGGCCAGCCGGTCCAGCGCCTCCTTCTCGCGCTCCAGGCGGGTCACGGCGTCGGCGCCGTCGGCGGCGAGCCCGGCGTGCGGACGGGCCTCCTTGAGGACGACCTGATCCCCGGTACGCAGGTCCGTGCCGCCGTATACGCCGCCGCCGTTGGAGAAGTGCAGGGCGCGCTCGATGCGGTACGGCAGGTCGGCGACGGTGGACGCGGCGCGCGCGTCGAGGTGCGGGGTGAGGAAGTCGGGCAGCGTCACCCAGTCCGGTACGTGGAACGCCGGGTCCTTGCGGTCGGGGACGAGCCGCCCCTCGCCGTCCTCGATGGCGGGCACGAGGGTGCCCTTGGCGTCGAGGCAGAAGCGCGGCGCGAAGCCCCCGTAGCGCACGTAGAGCGGCCCTTCGCGCCAGCGCAGGTCGGTGAGGATGTACGGGCCCTGCTCGCCGTGGAGCACCTCGCCCAGCTCGGTGAGCACGGTGCGGAGCTGTTCCTCGCCGTTCGGATAGATAGTTGCGAATTTCCCGCTCGTTCCGCGTCCCGCGTACTTCGCATTCCGCAGATAGAGCAGGGTGCGGTCCGGGACGAACTTGAAGGGAATACCGCGGGGAATGCAGTACGCGCTGACGGCGGCGGCGACGGCGTCCGCGTTGCCGAGACAGGCCGACGCGTGAATCTTCCAGCCCTGGAGGGGGAATTCACCCTCTACGGGCCTCAGTTCGAGCCAGTCCCCCGATCGGGTGCTCCGCCAGCCCTCGGGAACCGGGCGGCGAGCTGTGGGGAAGGCGTCGGGCGAGACGCTTCCGGAGCCTTGGACACCCTGGGATTCCGGAGATTCCACGGAATCCGTCGCGGTGGTGGCGGCGGCGTCCGCCGCGTCCGTGGCGGCGGACAAGCGGTCCGGTGTTTCATAGAAATATCTATCCGCGAGGCAGAATACCTCGTACCGCTTGTCCATCGTCCCCCCTCGGGCAGCACGTGACGAGAATTCCACGCTGCCTGGAAGGGGGACTAGTCACGTCTGTCATAAAGCGACTGTGAAGAACTCATGAGTAACGGAAGATTACCGCCACGACATCCGAATAACACCCTTGACCGCACTGGGCCACACTGTGTTATTTGCCGGGTCACATACCGGGCCCCCGGTACAGGTATCGGCGCGCGCGGGGTGGCGCGGGGAGGCGGCGGCGCACGTCCGTACGCCGCCCGGTGTGCTCACGCCGCCCGTCGCACCAGGGTGAACCGCACCGGCGTGCCGGGCAGCGCCTGCGCGGCGGCGGCCAGATCCGGCTCCGGTACGACGCCGATCACCGGATAGCCGCCGGTGACGGGGTGGTCGGCGAGGAAGACCACGGGCCGCCCCTCGGGCGGCACCTGCACCGCGCCGAGTGCCATGCCCTCGCTGGGCAGTTCGCCCTCGTACGCACGCTCAAGGAAGGGACCCTCGGTACGCAGGCCGATGCGGTTGCTCGCGGAGGAGACGCGGTAGTCGCCGCTGGTGAGGGTGCGCAGTGCGCCCTCGGTGAACCAGTCGGCGCGCGGCCCGAGGACGACGGGCAGCACCAGTTCGCGTGGCGGCGCCTGCCAGGGCGCCGCGTCGGCGGGGGCGGCGCACACGGGTGCGCGCTCCCCCGAAGGGGTGGGGCGCAGCGGGAGCCGGTCACCCTCGGCGAGCGGCGCGGGACCGAGCCCTGAGAGCAGATCCGTGGCACGGCTGCCGAGCACGCGCTTCGCCTCCACGCCACCCGCGAAGCCGACGTAGGAACGCAGCCCGTACGTCGCGGGCCCCGCCTCCAGCACGGCTCCGGCGGGCAGGCGCACCGGGAGGCCCCAGGGCGCGGGCCGACCGTCGACGGTGACCCGGCAGGGTGCTCCGGTGACGACGGCGACGGTGGGGGAAAGCGCCCGCACCGCGCAGCCGTTGAGGGTGGTCTCCAGCGTGGCGACGGTCTCCGGGTTGCCGAGGAGGCGGTTGGCCAGCCGGTGCGCGGGCTCGTCCACGGCACCGGAACGGGGGACGCCGAGATGGGCGTGCCCCGGCCGCCCCAGATCCTGCACCGTGGTGAGGGCGCCGGGCCGCACGACGTGGAGGGCGGGGGCGGCGGGGGCGGCTTCGGGGGCAGGGGTGGACACGGGCTCGGGTCCGGGCTCGGGTTCGGCCTCGGCCTCGGCCTCGGGTTCGGGCTCGGACACCGGTACGGGTACGGGCGCGGGCTGGGGTGACCCGGCGGCGTCGGCCCCTGAAGCGGAACCGGAACCCGGAGCGGACGTGACCGTCAGCGTCTCCCGTGTCTCCCGTGCCGGAACGAAGCGGACGCGGGTGCCCGGAGCGAGCAGGGCCGCCGGGTCACGGTCCGGGTCCCACAGGACGGTGTCCACCGCTGTGCCGATCAGTTGCCAGCCGCCCGGCGAGGAGCGCGGATACACGCCGGTGTGGCCGCCGGCCAGCCCTACAGCGCCGGCCGGGACCTTGGTACGCGGGCTGGAGCGGCGGGGTACGTGGTACTTCTCGTCCAGCCCCGTCAGATAGCCGAAGCCGGGCGCGAAGCCGCAGAAGGCCACCCGGAACTCGGTCGCCGCGTGCAGCCGCCCGACCTCGCCGGGCGCGACACCCCACAGCCGGGCGACGTCCGCCAGGTCGGGCCCGTCGTAGCGGACGGGGATCTCGACGGCGGCCCCCGCGCCCTGGTCGAGCGGCGGTATCCGCCAGCCCGGCAGCTCGGCCGCCAGTCTGCCGGGGTCCGTCAGCCCGTCGAGCAGCACGGTGCGGGCACCCGGCACGATCTCGCGCAGCGGCGCGAGCGTGCCCTCGGCGCGGCGGCGCAGCAGTTCCGCGTGCAGCGCCTCGGCGGCCTCGGCTGTGGGCAGCTCCACCAGGAGTCCGTGCCGTCCCACCGGAAGGATGACGGGGGCGGTGTCCCCGGGAGAGGCAGCCGCGAAAGTGACGGACCCGGGAGATGAAGGGGCGTCGGTCATGCGAAGGCCCGGACCTCGACCCCCGCCGCGGTCAGCTCCTCCCTGACGCGCCGGGCCAGCCGCGCGGCGTCCGGGGTGTCACCGTGCACGCACAGAGAGCGGGCCCGCATCCGCAGCGCCCGGCCGTCGGCCGCCGTCACCTCGCCGTCGCGCGCGAGGCCGACGGACCGCTTGATCACCTGGTCGGCGTCGGTGAGCACCGCACCCGGCTCGCTGCGCGGTACCAAGGTGCCGTCTGGGCGGTAGCCGCGGTCGGCGAACGCCTCCCGCACCGTGGGCAGCCCCGCCTCCTCGGCCGCCGCGTGCAGCTCGGAGCCGGGCAGGCCCAGGACGGGGAGCGGGCCGAGGGTGGCGCCAGCGAGCCGGATGCCCGCCACGACGGCCGCGGCCTGCTCGCGGTCGCGCACGGCGCGGTTGTAGAGCGCGCCGTGCGGCTTGACGTAGCTGACGCGGGTCCCGGCGGCGCGGGCGAAGACGTCGAGGGCGCCGATCTGGTACGCGATCTCCGCCGTCAGCTCGTCGGCGGGGACGTCCATGGCGCGGCGCCCGAACCCGGCGAGATCGCGGTAGGAGACCTGTGCGCCGATCCGTACCCCGTGCTCGGCGGCCCGCTCACAGACCCGGCGCATGGTGGCGGGGTCGCCCGCGTGGAAGCCGCAGGCGACATTGGCGCTGGTGACCGAGGCCAGTAGGGCTTCGTCATCGGTGAGTTGCCAGCGGCCGAAGCCCTCACCGAGGTCGGCGTTGAGGTCGATGATCCCGTCCATCCGGAGAAACGTAAGCGATTGTTGAACGATCCGGCAAGGGGTCTGTTGTTTCGTGCTGATTTCTCGGCTTGACTGGCCCCATGACCGCCGACACCGCACTCGGGCTGTCCGAACTGGCCGCCGACCGCGCACTACTGGGCCGCACCAGCACGGCCGAGCGCGTGGCGGGCGTCCTGCGCGAGCGGATCGCGCAGGGCCTCTTCCGGCCGGGCGTACGGCTCTCCGAGGAGCGCATCGGCGGGGCGCTGGGCGTCTCGCGCAACACACTGCGCGAGTCCTTCCGGCTGCTCACGCACGAACGGCTGCTGGTGCACCGGCTCAACAAGGGCACCTTCGTGCGCGTCCTCACAGCGGCGGACATCGTGGACATCTACCGCGTAAGGCGCCTCGTGGAGTGCGCCGCCGTCCGCGGCCTGGACGCGGCGCCGTACCGGCTGACCGACGTGGCGGCCGCCGTGCGCTACGGCGAGGAGTCCGCGGCGCGGGGCGACTGGAAGGGCTGCTCGACGGCCAACATCCGCTTCCACCAGGCGCTCGCCGGGCTCGCGGAGAGCGACCGCACGGACGATCTGATGCGCGGCGTCCTGGCCGAGCTGCGGCTGGCCTTCCACGTCATGGACGACCCGCGCCGCTTCCACGAGCCCTACCTGACCAGGAACCGCGAGATCCTGAACACCCTGGAGGCGGGCGACGCGGCGACGGCCGAGCGGCTGCTCGGCTTCTACCTGGAGGACTCCAGGCGACAGTTGATCGAGGCGTACCCGGAGCACCCCGACACCTCCGCGCGCTGAAGCGCCGACGCGCCCCCGCCGCCCGCACCCCTCACCCTTCCCCCTTTCCCTCCTCCCCCTTCACGGGGCCCAGGTCGCGTGCCCGGCCGCGAAACCGCCCCTCCGGCCGCATTCGCATCCACACGCCCACTCCTGACGCAACAGAAATGCGTCACAGACTCTTGTCGGATCGTTCAACGATCCTCTAGCCTCCGTGCAACTCGCCTCACGCTCGTCGTTCACACATCGCTGAGGCGCCCCACGCACGGAAGGCCCGGAACGCATGATCGTTCTGCTTGGCGTCCTCGTGGTGATCCTCGGATTCGCCACACGACGCAATCCCCTGCTGGTGGTCGGGGTGGCCGGGATCGCCACCGGACTGCTGGGCGGGCTCTCCCCGCTGGACATCCTGCGGACGTTCGGCGAGAGCTTCGCGACCAGCCGTTCGGTGACGATCTTCGCCATCACCCTGCCCGTCATCGGCCTCCTGGAGCGCAACGGCCTCCAGCAGCAGGCCCGCACCCTCATCGGCAAGCTCGGCAAGCTCACCACGGGCCGCTTCCTCACCCTCTATCTGCTGCTGCGCCAGCTCACGGCCGCCGTCGGCCTCCAGACCATCGGCGGCCCGGCCCAGAGCGTCCGCCCGATGATCGCGCCCATGGCGGAGGCGGCGGCCGAGCGCTCCAACGGGGGCCGCGCGCTTCCGCAGCGCATCCGCGAGAAGGTCCGCTCCCACTCGGCGGGCGCCGACACGGTGGGCCTCTTCTTCGGCGAGGACTGCTTCCTGGCGATCGGCTCCATCCTGCTGATCACCGGGCTGGTGAACAGCACGTACGACACCCATCTGGAGCCCCTGCACCTGGCCCTGTGGGCGATACCGAGCGCCGTGTGCGCCTTCTTCATCCACGGCGCGCGCCTCCTGCGACTCGACCGCACTCTGGAGCGCGACCTCGTCACCGCCAACGCCGAGCAGGCCGGGGAGACCGCGAAGTGATCAAGTCCGAGTGGTTCTTCTGGCTCGTCGGTGCGGCGTTCCTCGTGATGGCCCTTCAGATGGTCAGGGACAGCACCAACCCCAAGCGCTTCGGCTCCGCCGCCTTCTGGGGCCTGCTGGGCGTCTGCTTCGTCTACAGCACGTGGGTCGTCGAGAAGACGGCACCTGCCGAGCCCCTCGGCGTCGCCGTCCTCGTCATGATCTGTCTCGGCGGCTTCAACCTCACGGGGAAGGGCACGCCCAGGACGACGAACGAGGAGCAGCGCACCGCGCTCGCCGCGCGCTGGGGCAACAAGCTCTTCATCCCCGCGCTCACCATCCCCGTCGTCGCGGTGATCTGCGCGGTCCTGGTCGCCAAGTGGCGCATCGGGGGCGAACCGATCCTGGAGGAGGGCAGCGAGACGATCCTCGGGCTCGGCTTCGGTGCCATCGCCGCGCTCGCCGTCGGCATGTGGGTGCTGCGCGAGCGCAAGGTCTCGGTGCCGATCCACGCGGGGCGCGGGCTGCTGGAGTCGATGGGCTGGGCCCTGCTGCTGCCGCAGTTGCTGGCCGTCCTGGGCTCCATATTCGGTGCGGCCGGGGTCGGTACCCAGGTCGGGAAGATCACCGAGTCCATCCTCCCCGACGGGCAGCGGCTCGCGGCCGTCGCGCTCTACTGCGGCGGCATGGCCATCTTCACGATCATCATGGGCAACGCCTTCGCCGCCTTCCCCGTGATGACGGCGGCCGTCGGCTGGCCCGTCCTGATCGAGCAGATGAACGGCGACCCCGCCGCCGTGCTCGCCATCGGCATGCTCGCCGGCTTCTGCGGCACCCTGTGCACCCCGATGGCCGCGAACTTCAACCTGGTGCCCGCGGCACTGCTGGAGCTGAAGGACCAGTACGGCCCGATCAAGGCGCAGGCTCCGACGGCCGCCGCCATGCTGGGCTGCAACATCCTCCTCATCTACTTCTTCGCCTTCTAGCCCCTCCGGCTCCTCCCAGAGGCCCCGGCCCCCCGAGCACCTACGGAGCGCCCGCACCCATGCCCTCCCCTTCTCCGTCCTCCCCTTCCTCCCCTCCCTCCCCCGCCAAGGTCCTCGTCACCGGCTTCGAGCCGTTCGACGGGGAGACCGTCAACCCCTCGTGGCTGGCCGTCCGCAGCCTCGCCGAGGCGCCCCCGGCCGGGGTGGACCTGGCCACGGCCGAGCTGAGCTGCGTCTTCGGCACCGCCATCGAGGATCTGCGTGCCGCGGTCGAGGCCACGTCGCCGGATCTCGTGCTCTGCGTCGGACAGGCGGGCGGGCGGCACGGGCTCACCGTCGAGCGCGTCGCGGTCAACGTGGACGACGCCCGTATCCCGGACAACGCGGGCCGTCAGCCCGTCGACGAGCCGGTCGTCGAGGGCGGCCCGGCCGCGTACTTCGCCTCGCTCCCCCTCAAGGCGTGCGTGGCCGCGGCCCGCGAGGCGGGCGTGCCCGCCGCCGTCTCGCAGACGGCGGGCACGTTCGTGTGCAACCACGTCTTCTACGGGCTCGCCCACCTCATCGCCACCGAGCGCCCCGCGCTGCGCGGCGGCTTCGTGCACGTGCCGTACGTGCCGGAGCAGGTCGTGGACCGGGCCGCGCCGTCGATGTCCGTGCGCGACATCGCCACCGGGCTCTCCGCGATCGTCACGGCGGCCCTCACCACGACCACCGACCTGCGCGTCACGGGCGGAGCGACCCATTGAGCCCCGACGGCACGAGCAGCGATGCGACCAGCGGCACGACCACCGGCACGCCGAGCGGCGACGGCGGACGCGCCGAGCTGGCCGCCCGCGCGGGCGCGTTCGCGCGGCTGGCCCTCGCCAACGTCACCCGTGAGTACCCGAACGCCCCGGCCCATCTGATCGCCTCGCCGGACGAGCTGGTGCCGCCCCGCGCGTACCACCCGGCGTTCTACGGCGCCTACGACTGGCACTCGTCGGTGCACATGCACTGGCTGCTGGTGCGGCTGCTGCGCCGGTACCCCGAGCACATCGACACGGGCGCGGTCACCGACGCGCTGGACGCGCATCTGACGCCGGAGGCGCTGGCGGCCGAGGCCGCCTATCTGCGGGCCCATCCCTCCTTCGAGCGGCCCTACGGGTGGGCGTGGCTGCTGGCGCTCACCGCCGAGAGCACCGCTCTCGGAGTGGAGCGGTGGTCCGCGCCGCTCACCGACGCCGCACGCGCAGCGGCCGGCCTCCTGCTCGCCTGGCTCCCCAAGGCCACCTATCCCGTGCGCCACGGCACCCACGCCAACAGCGCCTTCGCGCTCGGCCTGGTCCTGGACAGCGCGGACGCTGCCGGGTTCCCCGAGCTGACGGAGCCCGTCGTGGACCGGCTCCGCACCTGGTTCCTCGACGACCACGGCGCGGCCACCCGCTGGGAGCCCTCGGGCCAGGACTTCCTGTCCCCGCTGCTGTGCGAGGCGGACGCGATGCGCAGGGTGCTGCCGCGTCACGAGTTCGCGCGGTGGCTGACGGACTTCCTGCCCGAGCTGTCCGCGTCCAGGGCCCCTGACGGCTCCGGTGACGCGCCCGCCCCCGCCCTCCTCTCCCCGCCCAGGATCTCCGACCCCGCCGACCCGCAGATCGGCCATCTCCTCGGCCTCTGCCTCAGCCGCGCCGCCGCCCTCAGCTCCCTCGCGGACGCCCTGCCCCAGGGCGACGCGCGGGCCCGTACGCTCGCGGCCGACGCGCGTGCCCACCTCGCCGCCGGGCTCCCCGCGACGGACTCGGGCGACTTCACCACGGACCACTGGCTGGCCACGTTCGCGACGCTCGCCCTGGAGGCGGCCCCCGGCGCCTGACACCGGCGGCCGATCCAGCCGTCCGCCCCAGGCGCCCGACCCGCACCCGGGCCCCGTCAGCCCCCGTCACACCCCTCCGCACCCCTGTCACGGCCCCGCCACGGCCCCGTCGCGAACCGCCGGGGAACCCGACACGGGGGGCGGTGTCCGGGAGGGCCGCCCACGAGATATCTTGATATCGAGACGATGTAGACGTGAAGCGGAGTATCGGTGACTGACTCGACCATCATCTACACGCAAACTGACGAGGCCCCGGCGCTGGCGACGTATTCGTTCCTGCCCGTGGCCCGGGCGTACGCCTCGACGGCCGGGGTCGGTGTCGAGAGCCGCGACATCTCCCTGGCGGGGCGGATCATCGCCGGCTTCCCCGAGTGGCTGACGGAGGACCAGCGCGTCGAGGACGCGCTCGCCGAGCTGGGCGAGCTGGCCAAGACGCCGCAGGCGAACATCATCAAGCTGCCGAACATCTCGGCCTCCATCCCGCAGCTCAAGGCGGCCGTCGCCGAGCTCCAGGAGCAGGGCTACGCACTCCCTGACTACCCGGACGACCCGAAGACCGACGAGGAGCGCGACATCCGCGCCCGCTACGACAAGGTCAAGGGCAGCGCCGTGAACCCGGTGCTGCGCGAGGGCAACTCCGACCGGCGTGCCCCCGCCTCCGTCAAGAACTACGCGAAGGCCCACCCGCACCGCATGGGCGCGTGGACCCCGGAGTCGAAGACGAACGTCGCGCACATGGCCGCCGACGACTTCCGCTCCACCGAGAAGTCCGTGGTCATCGCCGAGGACGGCGCCCTCCGCATCGAGCTGGTGGGCGACGACGGCAACACCACCGTGCTGCGCGAGTCGGTGCCGGTGAAGGCCGACGAGGTCGTGGACGCCGCCGTCATGCGCGTCGGCGCGCTGCGCGAGTTCCTCAAGGAGCAGGTCGCCCGCGCCAAGGCCGAGGGCGTGCTGTTCTCGGTGCACCTGAAGGCCACGATGATGAAGGTCTCGGACCCGATCATCTTCGGCCACGTGGTGCGCGCCTTCTTCCCGAAGACCTTCGCCAAGTACGGCGACAAGCTCGCCGCCGCGGGGCTGACCCCGAACGACGGGCTCGGCGGCATCTACAAGGGCCTGGAGTCGCTGCCCGAGGGCGCCGACATCAAGGCGTCCTTCGACGCCGAGCTGGCCGAGGGCCCGGACCTGGCCATGGTCGACTCGCACCGCGGCATCTCCAACCTGCACGTGCCGAGCGACGTCATCGTGGACGCGTCCATGCCCGCGATGATCCGCACGTCGGGCCACATGTGGAACAAGGACGACCAGGAGCAGGACACCCTCGCCGTCATCCCGGACAGCAGCTACGCGGACGTCTACCAGGTCGTCATCGACGACTGCCGCGCCAACGGCGCCTACGACCCCTCGACGATGGGCTCGGTGCCCAACGTCGGTCTGATGGCGCAGAAGGCCGAGGAGTACGGCAGCCACGACAAGACCTTCGAGGTCCCCGCCACCGGCACGGTGCGGGTCGTGGACGGCAAGGGCGAGGCCCTGCTGGAGCAGACCGTCAGCGCGGGCGACATCTTCCGCGTGTGCCAGACCAAGGACGCGCCGATCCGGGACTGGGTCAAGCTGGCCGTCACCCGCGCCCGCGCGACCGGCGACCCGGCCGTGTTCTGGCTGGACGAGGGCCGCGCGCACGACCGGAACCTGATCGCGAAGGTCGAGCGCTACCTCCCGGAGCACGACACCGAGGGCCTGCGCATCGAGGTCATGTCCCCGACCGACGCGACCGCGTTCTCCCTGGAGCGCATCCGCAGGGGCGAGAACACGATCTCGGTCACCGGCAACGTGCTGCGCGACTACCTGACCGACCTGTTCCCGATCCTCGAACTGGGCACGAGCGCCAAGATGCTCTCGGTCGTCCCGCTGATGAACGGCGGCGGCCTGTTCGAGACCGGCGCCGGCGGCTCGGCGCCGAAGCACGTGCAGCAGCTCGTCAAGGAGAATTACCTGCGCTGGGACAGCCTGGGCGAGTTCCTCGCGCTGGCCGTCAGCTTCGAGCACCTGGCGCAGACGACGGGCAACGCGCGCGCCCAGATCCTCGCCGACACGCTCGACCGCGCGACCGCGACCTTCCTGGAGGAGGACAAGTCGCCGAGCCGCAAGCTGGGCGGCATCGACAACCGCGGCAGCCACTTCTACCTCGCCCTGTACTGGGCACAGGAGCTGGCGAAGCAGACCGACGACGCTCAGCTCGCCGAGGCGTTCGCGGCGCTCGCCGCGACGCTGGCCGAGCAGGAGCAGACGATCGTCGACGAGCTGATCGCCGTGCAGGGCTCGCCCGCCGACATCGGCGGCTACTACCAGCCCGACACGGCGAAGGCGGCGGCCGTGATGCGCCCGTCGAAGACCCTGAACGAGGCGCTCGCCTCGCTGGGCTGACGATGACGAGCGCGCGACGTCACGGCGTCGCGACGTCACACGCGTGAGGGAAGGGGCCCCGGCCCGACCGTCCACGACGACGGCGGCCCGGGGCCCCTTCCTTTCCTCCCGCCCCCACAGGCGCTCAGGGCCGGCCAAGGCGCCGGTCAGTCGTCCTCCGGCGGGAACACCGCCTCGCCGCTGTCCGCGAGGGTGATCGTGATCGCCTCGACGGGGCACCCCTCGGCCGCCTCCAGCACCGTCTCCGAGGGGTCGCGGTCCGGGGTCACCGGGCACGACTGGCGGGCGGAGTCGAGCCGGAAGTCCTCGGGCGCAGTGCCGACGCACATGCCCGAGCCGATGCACAGGCCGCGGTCGACCTCGACGTGCCAGCGGTCCCCCATCGCGCTCAGCCCTCCGCCCCGTCCGCGGCCCCGGCTCCGGCTCCGGCTCCGCCCCCGTCGGCCGGGAGGTGGATCATCTTGTGCTCCAAGTACTCGCCGAAGCCCTCGGGCCCGAACTCCCGCCCCAGGCCCGAGTTCTTGTAGCCGCCGAAGGGGCCGAGCATGTCGAGACTGAAGGTGTTGACCGAGTACGTGCCGGTGCGGACCCTGCGCGCGATGTCCGTGCCGTGCGCGACGTCGGCCGTCCACACGCTGCCCGAGAGCCCGTAGTCGGAGTCGTTGGCGATCCGCACCGCCTCCGCCTCGTCCTCGTAGGGGATGAGGCAGATGACGGGCCCGAAGATCTCCTCGCGGGCGATCCGCATCCCGTTGCCGACCTCGCCGAAGAGCGTGGGTTCGACGTACCAGCCGGTGGACTGCGCGGCCGGACGTCCGCCGCCCGTGAGGACCTTGGCGCCCTCCTCCTGGCCGAGCGCGATGTAGTCGAGGGAGCGCTGCCGCTGGCGTTCGGCGACGAGCGGGCCCACCTCGGTGGCCGGGTCCATGGGGTCGCCGACGACCAGGGCAGATGCCGCGGCGGCGAAGCGGTCCGCGATCTCCGCGTAGTGGCTGCGGGGCGCGAGGATGCGGGTCTGGGCCACGCACGCCTGGCCGTTGATCATCCACGCGAAGGGCACGATGCCCGCGACGGCCGCGTCGAGGTCGGCGTCGGGCAGGATGACGGCGGCCGACTTGCCGCCCAGCTCCAGCGTGACGCGGGTGAGGTTGCGCGCGGCGACCTCCATGACCCGCTTGCCGGCGGCGACGGAGCCCGTGAAGGAGACCTTGTCGACGCCGGGGTGCCCGACCAGGTACTCGCTCACCTCGCGGTCGGCGGGCAGGATCGACAGCACGCCCTCGGGCAGCCCGGCCTCGGTGGCGATCTCGGCCAGTACGTACGCGTCCAGCGGCGTCTCCGGCGAGACCTTCAGCACGGCCGAGCAGCCCGCGAGCAGCGCGGGCGCGAGCTTGGCCGCCGCCGTGAACTGCGGGACGTTCCACGGGACCACGGCCGCGACGACCCCGACCGGCTCGCGCCGCACGAGCAGCGGCCCGAGCACCCCGGCCCTGCGCTCCTCGTAGGGGAAGTCGCGCGCGACGGTGAGGGCCGAGTCCCAGACCATCATCGCGGCGAGGGACTGCACCATCACGCCGGAGGTGTAAGGGGTGCCGTTCTCGGAGCTGATGATCCGGGCGATCTCGTCGCTGCGCACGGCGATGGCATCCTTGATGCGGGTGACGACCTCGATCCGCTCCGCCAGGGGGCGGTCGGCCCAGACCCCGGAGTCGAAGGACTCGCGCGCGGCGGCGACGGCGCGGTCCACGTCCTCCCGCGAGGCGTGCGGCACCCGTCCGATGACCTGCTCGCTGTGCGGCGAGACCACCTCGATGGTGTCCGTACCGGCCGGGTCGGTCATCCTGCCGCCGATGTAGAGCTGTCCGTGCTCGATGAGGTCGGTCATGGCCCTGCCTCCCACGCTGACTGCCACTGGCACTGCCTGCCGTGTACGGGTGTCGGGTACGGGTCCTGCGTATGGGTGCTGCGTACGGGTGTTGGCTGACGACTGAAGCTGTTGGCTGATGGCGCGGCGCCCGGACGCCCGGCAGCCGCCCGGCCGAGCTTTCCTGACGCCGCATCAGAACTGATACCAGTTCCACTTCCAGGAGTCCACGGCACGGACCGCCCCGAACGACCGCCCGAACGTCCGCCCCCGGCCCACTGGTTGAGCATGCACTGAAACTGGTTCTAGTTATAGTGGGCGGTGCGCGCGCTCCGACGACGAGGGGACCCGGCCATGACGAACGCACCGCACACACCGCAGGTGACCGATCACGGCGGTGGGGTGTGGAGCATCCCCGTGCCCATTCCGGACAACCCCCTCGGCCACACCCTCGTCCACCTCCTGGACACCGGCAGGGGGCCCGTACTGATCGACACGGGCTGGGACGACCCGGCCTCGTGGGACGCGCTCGAACGGGGGCTGGCCGCGTGCGGTACGTCGATCGCCGATGTGCACGGCGTGCTGGTCACCCACCACCACCCCGATCACCACGGCCTGTCGGGGCAGGTGCGCGAGGCGTCCGGGGCGTGGATCGCCATGCACGAGGCGGACGCCGCCGTCGTACGACGCTCCCGCGAGACCGACCCGCACCGGTGGCTCGACTACCTCGCCGCGAAGCTGACGGCGGCCGGTGCCCCCGACGCGCACACGGCGCCCCTGCACGAGGCGCGGGCCGGGGGACGGATGCGGCGGATGCCGGGCGGGCGGGGCGCGCTGCCCGACCGGGAGATCGTGCCCGGTGAACTGCTGGACCTGGCCGGGCGCAGGCTCCGCGCGATCTGGACCCCTGGGCACACGCCGGGCCACGTCTGCCTGCATCTAGAGGAGCGCCATCCGGGGCGCGGCCCCGCGGGCGGCGAGGTGGACGTGCCGCAGGGGAACGGGCGGCTGTTCTCCGGGGACCACCTCCTCCCCGGCATCACCCCGCACATCGGCCTCTACGAGGACCCTGACGACGCCGCGCTCGCCGACCGCGGCGACCCCCTCGGCGACTACCTCGCCTCCCTGGAGCGCATAGCGGCGCTCGACCCCGCCGAGGTGCTGCCCGCGCACCAGTACGCCTTCGCGGACGCGGCCGGGCGCGTACGGGAGCTGCTGACGCACCACGCGGAACGGCTGGCCTCGCTGCGCACCCTCCTCACCGGGCGTCCCCTCACGCCGTGGGAGCTGGCGGAGTCGATGGAGTGGAACCGGCCGTGGGCCGAGATCCCGTACGGCTCCCGCAACATCGCCGTCGCCGAGGCCGAGGCACACCTGCGGCGCCTGGTGAAGCTGGGTGAGGCCGAGGCGACGGTGGGCTCGGACCCGGTGACGTACCAGGCGACGAGCTGACGAGCCGACGAGCCGACGCCGCCCGCTCAGGGGCCCGGGGGCTCCTCGGGGGCCCCGGCTACAGTGGACGGTGCAGACATCGCCTCCGTCCGGGGGAAGCCGGTGGGACTCCGGCGCTGACCCGCAACCGTGAACGGTGTCTCCGCGCGCCCGCGTCGGCCCTGCCGGTCGCACCGCCGCGCGCGAGGACACCGTGAGCCGGAGCACCCGGCAGGAGGCAAGGCTCCCGTGGCCGCCGCTCCCGCCGTACGGCGAGGGGCGCGGTCACCGGCACCGTCGAGGTATACGGAGCCGAGCCCGGTGTGCCGCCGCCCGGACCGAGTCCGCGCGGCGGGGCGGCCGTGCCCGGCTGCGGACCGCTCCGCCCACCGAAAGGCACCCGTCATGTTCCTGCGCCGCATGTTCCTGCGCCGCAGCGCCGCGGCTCTCGCCGCCTCCGCCGTGCTCTGCGCGGTCGCCGCGCCCGCGGCCCTCGCCGACGCATCTTCCGCGCCGAAGGACCCGTCCTCCGGCGCCGGGAAGCTGCCGGACGGGCGCGGGCTCTACGGGAAGGCCGACCCGAAGTTCGACGGGGTGTGGCGGCAGTCCGTCGCCCTCCTCGCCCTCGACGCGGCGGGCGCCACACCGGCGCCCGAGGCCGTCGACTGGCTCGCGGGCCAGCAGTGCGCCGACGGCTCCTTCACCGCGTACCGTGCCGACACCGGCAAGGAGTGCGACCCGAAGAAGACCCCGGGCGACACCAACGCCACCGGCGTCGCCGTCCAGGCGCTGTCGGCCGTCGGCGGCAGGAGCGCGGCCGTGAAGAAGGCGGTGGACTGGCTGGAGTCCGCGCAGAACGAGGACGGCGGCTGGGGCTACACCTCGGGCAGCCCCTCCGACGCCAACTCGGTCTCCGTCGTCATCGGCGCCCTCGCGGCGGCGGGCCGCGACCCCGGCAAGACGGTGAAGGAGGGCAAGACGCCGTACGACGCGCTGCTCTCCTTCCAGCTCGGCTGCGACGCGAAGGTCACAAAGGGCACGGAGGACGCGAAGAAGGGCCAGTTCGGCGCCTTCGCCTACCAGCCCGGCAAGGACGGCACGCTCGCGCCGAACGACGATGCGACGGCCGCCGCCGCGCTCGCGGGCCTCGGCGAAGGGCTGCTGGTCTCCGCGAAGGGCAGTAACTCCGCGCTCACGCCCCTGACCTGCGACAAGGACGGCGACGGGGACATCGGCGACGGCCCGGAGAAGGCGGCCGGTGCGGGCGCCGCGTATCTCGCGTCCGTACTGAAGAAGAACGGCGGCCACCTCGACTCCGTGCTGCCCGGCGCCGAGGGGCAGCCCGACTACGCCAACACCGCGGACGCCGTCGTCGCGCTGGCGGCGGGCGGCCACCGCGACGAGGCGAAGAAGCCGCTCGGCTGGCTGCGCGAGAACCTGTCCAAGTGGGACAAGGCCGACGACGACCCGGCCGCCATCGGCGGCCTGATGCTCGCCGTGCACGCGACGGGCGGCGACGCGGCCACGCTCGGCGGCACCGACCTCCTCAAGCGCCTCAACGCCACCGGGCCCCGCCCGGCGAAGATGCCGGACGCGTCGGACTCCGCGAAGTCCGACGAGGGCGAGGGCGACGGCGGCGGCACCGTGCTGTTCTGGTCCATGATCGGCGCGGGTCTGGCGGCGGGCGCGGGCATCGGCATCATGCTGAGCGGCCGTCGCAAGCGGCAGGGACTGTGACGATGGCCGGGACGACTGCTGACGCGATGTCCGCGCCGACGAGAGCACGTTCACCGCACACGGGCCGCGCGCTGCTGGTGCTGCTCGCCGGTCTCCTGGCCCTGCTCGCCGGCCAGGCACCGGCGGCGCAC
The DNA here is from genome assembly GCF_054782395.1 of Streptomyces daliensis. Taxonomy (NCBI): domain Bacteria; kingdom Bacillati; phylum Actinomycetota; class Actinomycetes; order Kitasatosporales; family Streptomycetaceae; genus Streptomyces; species Streptomyces daliensis. Next base: position 28,595 of record NZ_BAAGSO010000119.1, read on the forward strand.
GCGGTACCGGCCGCGAAGGACGGCTACCGCTACTGGTCCTTCTGGGAACAGGACGGGAAAGACTCGTCCTGGTCGTACGCGACGCAGGGCCCCTCCGTGCTGCGGCCCGCCGACGGCGACGTGCTCGGCTTCCGCTTCGCCGTCAGCGAGGACTCCAAGGACGCCGCGACCCCGCGCGGCACGGCGGGCTTCGACACCGTGTGCGGGGACACGGACGCGAAGTCCGGCACCAAGCGCGTCGCCCTCAGCATCGACTTCGGCACCGCGTCGGACGCGCCGGGCGGCGAGAAGCCGCCGAAGGCGCGTACCGCCTGCGCGCGGGTCGGCGAGGACGCGACGGCCGCCGAGGCGCTCGCGGCCGTCGCCGAGCCCCTCCGCTACAACTCCGACTCGCTCCTGTGCGCCATCGACGGCTACCCCGCCAAGGGCTGCGGCGAGCAGACCTCCGGCGACGGCGACGGCGACAGCGACGACACCGGGGACGACACGGGAGACCGGGCCGCGCAGGACAGCGGTGACGACGAGGGCGGCGAAGGGCTGTCCACGGGCCTCGGCGTCGCGGCGGGCATCGCGACGGTCGCCGCACTCGGCGCGGCAGCGCTCTGGCAAGCCCGTCGCCGCCGCACATGACCCCCGGCACCCCCCACCGGAGCGACGCGCTGCACCCGGGGGCCTGGTGGATGTGGGCGCTGGGCCTGGCCGTCGCCGCCTCGCGGACGACGAATCCGCTGCTGCTCGCGCTGCTGATCGCCGTCGCGGGCTACGTCGTGGCCGCGCGCCGCACGGACGCGCCCTGGGCGCGCTCGTACGGCGCGTTCCTCAAGCTCGGGCTGCTCGTCCTGGGCATCCGGCTCGTCTTCGCCTTCTTCCTCGGCTCGCCCGTCCCCGGCAGCCACGTCCTGGTGACGCTGCCGGAGGTTCCGCTCCCCGAGTGGGCGCGGGGCGTGCGCGTCGGGGGGCGAGTCACGGCGGAGGGCATGGTGTTCGCGTGCTACGACGGGCTGAAGCTGGCCACCCTGCTCATCTGCCTCGGCGCGGCCAACGCCCTCGCCAACCCGGCCCGGCTCCTCAAGTCCCTGCCGGGCGCGCTCTACGAGGCGGGCGTCGCCGTCGTCGTCGCGCTCACCTTCGCGCCGAACCTCGTCGCCGACGTCCAGCGGCTGCGTGCCGCGCGCCGTCTGCGCGGGCGTGACGACAAGGGCGTACGGGCGCTGCTCCAGGTCGGGCTGCCGGTGCTGGAGGGCGCGTTGGAGCGCTCTGTGGCGCTGGCCGCCGCGATGGACGCGCGGGGTTACGGGCGCGCGGCGGAGGTGCCGCGCGCCGTGCGCCGTACCACGGCCGCGCTCACGCTCGGCGGGCTGCTGGGGGTCTGCGTCGGCACGTACACGCTGCTGGCGGCGCAGGGCGCGGCGTACGGGACGCCGTTGCTGTGCGTGGGCGTCGTCCTCGCGCTGGCCGGGCTGTGGCTGGGCGGGCGGCGCAGTATCCGTACCCGCTACCGCCCTGACAGGTGGGGCGCGCGGGCATGGCTGGTCTCCGCCTCGGGGGCGGCGGTCGCGACGGCCATGATCTGGGCGAGCGGCGCGTATCCGGGCGCGCTGCACCCGCCCGCCGTGCCGCTGACGGCGCCCTCCTTCCCCCTGTGGCCGGCGGCCGCGGCACTGCTCGGGCTGCTGCCCGCTCTCGTGGCCCCCGCGCCAGGGCCCAGGTCCGGGGCCGCCCGCCCACCGTCCGACGGGGGCATCGACGACCCGGCTCCGAACACGTACCCGTACCCGTACCGCCTGCGCCCCGCCCGTGGCGCGCGGTCCAGCACCGAGGAGTCCGCACAGTGATCCGCTTCGAGCAGGTCTCGGTCACGTACGAGGGGCGGGCCGAACCCGCGCTCCAGGGCGTCGATCTGGAGATCCCCGAGGGCGAACTGTGCCTGCTCGTCGGCCCGTCGGGCGTGGGCAAGTCCACCCTCCTGGGTACCGTCTCCGGGCTCGTCCCGCACTTCACCGGGGGCACCCTGCGCGGCAGGGTGACGGTCGCGGGCCGTGACACGCGGACGCACAAGCCGCGCGAGCTGGCCGACGTCGTCGGCAGCGTCGGCCAGGACCCGCTGGCCCACTTCGTCACCGACACCGTCGAGGACGAACTCGCCTACGGCATGGAGTCCCTGGGCCTGCCCCCTGGCACGATGCGCCGCCGCGTCGAGGAGACCCTGGACCTGCTGGGCCTCAACGAGCTGCGGGACCGGCCGATCGTCACCCTCTCCGGCGGCCAGCAGCAGCGGGTCGCGATCGGCTCCGTCCTCACCCCGCACCCCCGGGTCCTCGTACTCGACGAGCCGACCTCGGCACTCGACCCGTCGGCCGCCGAGGAAGTGCTCGCCGTGGTCCAGCGCCTGGTGCACGACCTGGGGACGACGGTGCTGATGGCGGAGCACCGGCTGGAGCGGGTCGTGCAGTACGCGGACCAGGTGCTGCTGCTGCCGGGTCCCGGCGCGCCCGCCGGGCTCGGCGATCCCGCCACGCTGCTGGCGGCCTCCCCCGTCCAGCCGCCCGTGGTCGAACTGGCCGCGCTGGCGGGCTGGTCGCCGCCGCCGCTGTCCGTACGGGACGCGCGGCGCGGGGCTTCCGCGCTGCGGGAGCGGCTGGCGGCCCTTACGCCTCCGGCCGACGGACCGCCGGAAGGCCGCCGACGCCCGCGAGGCGATGGCGACGGCACATCCGCGCCGCAGGAACGGCTGACAGACCGTACGCCCCCGGCCCCCGCGGCCGACCAGCCGCCAACCGGCCCGGCGCAAGCAGACCCCGCGCCGGAAGGCCGCATGCAGGGAGGCCGCCGCACGCGAGACGGGGGCGACAGTACGCCCGCGCTCCCGGAACGACCGACAGACCACACGCCCCCGGCCCCCGCGGCCGACCAACCGCCAACCAGCCCGGCGCAAGCAGACCCCGCGCCGGAAGGCCGCATGCAGGGAGGCCGCCACACGCGAGACGGCGGCGACAGTACGCCCGCGCTCCCGGAACGACCGACAGACCACACGCCCCCGGCCCCCGCGGCCGACCAACCGCCAACCAGCCCGGCCCAGACAGGCCCCCGCATCCGGGGAGGCCGCCGCTCACGAGACGGCGGCGACGGCGTCAGCGCCGGTGCCGGTACCCGTCCCGGTGCCCGTGCTGGCACCGAGGCCGCGTCCGCCGCGACGCCCCTCGCCGCGCTCTCCCGGCTCTCCCTGCGCAGGGGCCCCGTGACGGCGCTGCGCGAGGTGGACCTGACCGTGCGCCCCGGCGAGACGGTGGCCCTGATGGGCCGCAACGGCGCGGGCAAGTCCAGCCTCCTCAACACCCTCGTCGGCGTCCACGCGCCCACGTCAGGCAGCGCGTCCGTCGGCGCGGAACGGCTCACCCCGCACCGGACGCGGCCCGCCGAACTGCTGCGGCACGTGGGGCTCGTACCGCAGGAGCCGCGCGATCTGCTGTACGCGGACACGGTGGCCGCCGAGTGCGAGGCGGCCGACGCGGACGCGGGCACCGCCGCCGAGCCCGGCGCCTGCCGCGCCCTGGTCTCGACGCTGCTGCCCGGAGTCTCCGACGCCACCCACCCGCGCGACCTGTCCGAGGGCCAGCGGCTGGCCCTCGCCCTCGCGGTGATCCTCACGGCACGGCCGCCCCTGCTGCTGCTCGACGAGCCGACGCGCGGCCTGGACTACGCGGCCAAGTCCCGCCTCGTCGGCGTGCTGCGCGGCCTCGCGGCCGAGGGGCACGCCATCGTGCTGGCCACGCACGACGTGGAGCTGGTCGCCGAGCTGGCGCACCGCGTCGTGATCCTCGCCCAGGGCGAGGTCGTGGCCGACGGCCCCACGGCCGAGGTCGTCACCTCATCGCCCTCCTTCGCGCCCCAGGTGTCCAAGATCCTCGCCCCCACCCCCTGGCTGACCGTCCCCCAGGTGCGCGCCGCGCTGGAAGCGGAGGGACCCCGATGACCGGCACGACGAGCCCGCGCCCCGTACGGGCCGTACGGGCCGTGCGGCTCGGGCCCCGTTCCGTCGCCGCGCTGCTGCTCGTGTCCCTCGCGGGCGTCGCCGCCTTCGGGTGGCCGCTGCTCGCCGACTCGGCGTCCGGGCTCGCGCACTCCGAGGACGCGCCCTGGCTGTTCGCCGCGCTGCTGCCGCTGCTGCTCGCCGTCGCCGTCGCGACCATCGCCGACACCGGACTCGACGCGAAGGCCGTCGCGATGCTCGGCGTACTCGCCGCTGCCGGGGCCGCGCTGCGCCCGCTGGGCGCGGGGACGGCCGGACTGGAGCCGATGTTCTTCCTGATGGTGCTCTCGGGCCGGGTGCTCGGGCCCGGGTTCGGCTTCGTGCTGGGCGCGCTCTCGATGTTCGCGGGCGCGCTGCTCACGGGCGGGGTCGGGCCGTGGATGCCGTTCCAGATGCTCACCATGGGCTGGGTCTCGATGGGCGCCGGGCTCCTCCCCGGCCCCGCCCGGCTGCGCGGGCGCCGCGAACTGCTGCTCCTGTCGGCGTACGGTGCCGTCGCCGCGCTGCTCTACGGGCTGGTGATGAACCTCCAGGGCTGGCCCTACATCGCGGGCATGGGCTCCGGCGTCTCCTTCGTCCCCGGCGACCCGCTGCCGGAGAACCTGGCGCGGTTCGTCGCCTACGTACTGGCCACGTCCCTGGGCTGGGACGTGCCCCGCGCCCTGCTCACCGTCGTCCTCACCCTCACCCTCGGCGGCACCGTCCTGCGCGCCCTGCGCCGTGCGACCCGCCGGGCCGCGTTCGAGGCACCGGTGCGCTTCGAGGCGCCCGCGCCCTAGCCGAGCCCCTTCACAGCCGCTGGAGGATCGTCGCCGTGGACAGCGCGCCGCCCGCGCACATGGCGATGAGCGCGAACTCCTTGTCCCGGCGTTCCAGTTCGTGCAGCGCCGTGGTGATCAGCCGGGCGCCCGTCGCGCCGACGGGGTGACCCAGGGCTATGGCGCCGCCGTTGACGTTGACCTTCTCCAGGTCCTGTTCGAAGACCTGGGCCCAGGAGAGGACGACGGAAGCGAACGCCTCGTTGATCTCCACGAGGTCGATGTCCTTGAGGGACATGCCCGCCTTGCCGAGCACCGCGCGGGTCGCGTCGACGGGACCGTCGAGGTGGAAGTGCGGGTCGGCGCCGACCAGTGCCTGCGCGACGATGCGCGCCCGAGGCTTCAGCTTCAGCGCCCGCGCCATCCGCTTGGACGCCCACAGCACCGCGCTGGCCCCGTCGGAGATCTGCGAGGAGTTCCCGGCGGTGTGGACGGCCGTTGGCATCACGGGCTTGAGGTTTCCCAGTGCCTCCATGGACGTGTCGCGCAGCCCCTCGTCGCGCTCGACGTGGCGCCACATGCCCTGGCCGCCCGCCTGCTCCTCCTCGGTCGTGGGCACCTGCACGGCGAACGTCTCGCGCTTGAAGCGCTCCTCGGCCCAGGCGGTGGCGGCGCGCTCCTGGGAGAGCAGCCCGAGGGAGTCGACCCGTTCCCTGCTGAGGCCGCGGTGGCGGGCGATGCGCTCGGCCGCCTCGAACTGGTTGGGCAGGTCGACGTTCCACTCGTCGGGGAAGGGCTTGCCAGGGCCGTGCTTGGAGCCGCTGCCGAGCGGAACCCGCGACATGGCCTCGACGCCGCAGCCGATCCCGACGTCGATGACGCCGGCGGCGACCATGTTGGCGACCATGTGGTTGGCCTGCTGCGAGGAGCCGCACTGGCAGTCGACGGTGGTCGCGGCCGTCTCGTACGGGAGGCCCATGGCCAGCCAGGCGTTGCGGGCCGGGTTCATGGACTGCTCCCCGGCGTGGGTGACGGTCCCGCCGACGACCTGTTCGACGCAGTCGGCGTGGATGCCGGTGCGGCCGAGGAGTTCGCGGTAGGTCTCGCCCAGCAGGTAGGCGGGGTGGAGGTTGGCGAGGGCCCCTCCGCGCTTGCCGATCGGGGTGCGTACTGCTTCGACGATGACGGGTTCTGCGGCCATGGAGCGTCCTTCCGGGGCGGCAGCGGGGGCAACCGGGGCAGGGCACCAGGTCTCTTCCGGTGGGTCCCGGCACCGGAAGGGCCCTAGTAGTACGCGTTCTAGTTCCGCAAACAGTCTTATGAGCCCCGCCCCCGCCGCGCAAGGGTCGTGCAAGGGGCGTGCACGAGAAGCGCACACAGCCCGTACGCAATCCCTCACGCCGCGACCCTTGCCACTTGTAGAACCCGTTACTACCTTCATGGCCGAATCTGATGGGCCGTCAGACATGGAGTGGAGCTGCCGATGTCCTCCTGCCCCGCGATGCCCGAGCTGCCCGAGGGGTTCGACTTCACCGACCCCGACGTGTACCAGGAACGCGTCCCCGTACCGGAGTTCGCGCTGCTGCGGCAGACGGCTCCCGTCTGGTGGAACGCCCAGCCGCACGGACTGGCCGGGTTCGACGACGACGGCTACTGGGTGGTGACCCGGCACGCGGACGTCAAGGAGGTCTCGACCCGGCCCGAGATCTACTCGTCCACCACCAACACCGCCATCATCCGCTTCGGCGAGCACATGACCCGCGAACAGCTCGACGTCCAGAAGCTGATCATGCTGAACATGGACCCGCCCGAGCACACCCGCGTCCGCCAGATCGTCCAGCGCGGCTTCACCCCGCGCGCGATACGCGCCCTGGAGACCGCGCTGCGCGATCGCGCGGGCCGCATCGTCGAGACCGCGAAGGCCCAGGGCACCGGGGACTTCGTCACCGACATCGCGTGCGAACTGCCGCTCCAGGCCATCGCCGAGCTGATCGGCGTCCCGCAGGACGACCGCGCCAAGATCTTCGACTGGTCCAACAAGATGGTGGCCTACGACGACCCCGAGTACGCCATCACGGAGGAGATCGGCGCCGAGTCGGCCGCCGAACTCGTCTCCTACGCGATGACCATGGCCGAGGCGCGCAAGGAGTGCCCCGCCAAGGACATCGTCAGCCAGCTCGTGGCGGCCGAGAGCGAGGGGAACCTCAGCTCGGACGAGTTCGGCTTCTTCGTGATCCTGCTGGCCGTCGCGGGCAACGAGACCACCCGCAACGCCATCAGCCACGGCATGCACGCCTTCCTCACCCACCCCGGGCAGTGGGAGCTGTTCAAGCGCGAGCGCCCGGAGACGGCGGCGGAGGAGATCGTGCGCTGGGCCACCCCGGTGGTCTCCTTCCAGCGCACCGCCACCCAGGACACCGAGCTGGGCGGCGCCGCGATCAAGGCGGGCCAGCGCGTCGGCATCTTCTACTCCTCCGCCAACAACGACCCCGAGGTCTTCGAAGAGCCCGGCACCTTCGACATCACCCGCGATCCGAACCCCCATCTGGGCTTCGGCGGCGGAGGCCCGCACTTCTGCCTGGGCAAGAGCCTCGCGGTGCTGGAGATCAACCTCATCTTCAACGCCATCGCCGACGTCCTCCCCGACATCTCCCTCGCGGGGGACCCGAGGCGGCTGCGCTCGTCCTGGCTGAACGGGATCAAGGAGCTGCGGGTGGCTTACGCGTAGGGCGCGCCTCGGCGCGGGCGCTGGACGCGGCCGTTCCCGGTGCCGGTTCCGGTCCCAGCTCCCGTTCCGGTTCCGTCGGCGCGCTCGTCGCGGCCCGCGTCGCCGCCGTGAACCGCCGCCCCAGCCAGCAGCCCGCGGCGACGACGGCGGCGCCGCCCACCGCGTCGAGCAGATAGTGGTTGGCGGTGGCCAGCACCACGAACGTGGTCAGCAGCGGGTACAGGACGCCCAGCGTCCGCAACAGCGGTCGGCGCGTCACACGCAGCACGACCACCGCGCACCACAGCGACCAGCCGACGTGCAGGGAGGGCATCGCCGCGTACTGGTTCGACAGCTCCGTCAGCGCGCCGAAGTCCGGGTCCGAGAGGTCCTGCGGGCCGTGCGCGGTGTCGACGTAGCCAAGGCCCGGCATCAGCCGGGGCGGCGCCAGCGGGTACAGCCAGAAGCCGATCAGCCCCAGGAGCGTGGCCAGGCCGAGCGCGGTGCGCGCGGCGCGGTACTCGGCGGGACGGCGCACGTAGAGACAGGTCAGCAGGACGCCGGGGACGAGGAAGTGGAAGGTGGTGTAGGAGAAGTCGGCAGCGGCCTCCAGCCAAGGGGTGCGCGCGGTCAGCCGGTTGAGCGCGTGCTCCACGTCGATCCGCAGCACCGACTCGATGCCCAGGATCTGGCTCCCGTGGTGCTCGGCTGTGCCGCGCGCGTCGGGCGCGTGGCCGCGCACGTACGAGTACGCCCAGTACCCGAAGCGGATCAGCAGCAGCTCCAGCATCAGATTGGGGCGGCCGAGCGGGCCCGAGCGCTCGGGCGCGTCCCACAGCGGTGAGGCGCGCGGCAGGAACGGGAGGGCGCAGGCCGCCAGCAGGGCCGCGAGCAGCGGGGCGTTGGCGGCGACGGCGGACAGTCCGGGCAGGTGGGGGACCAGCGCGTCCCCGTCGAGCGACATCACCAGCACGACGAACACCGGCCACACCAGCCGGTCGGCCCTGCGCCGTCCCACCCGCCCGACGACGGCCAGCAGGATCCACAACTGCTGGTGCTGCCAGGCGGTGGGCGAGACCGCGACGACCGCGCACCCGGCGACGGCCGCGGCCAGCAGCGGCTGCCCGTCGCGGGCGTAGCGCACGGCGCGGCGCAGCGCGCACCAGCAGACCGCGCCGGCCAGCACCACGAGCAGCACGGTCTCCAGGGGCCCGCGCAGCCCGACCCTGAGCAGGGCGCCGTGCACCGACTGGTTGGCGGTGGCGTCGGCCGGATCGCCGAGCCCGGTGCCCGCGAGGTGGTGCACCCAGTACGTCCAGGAGTCGGCTGGCATGGCGGCCCAGGCCAGTGCCGTACCGGCGGCGAAGGTGCCCAGGGTGCCGAGCGCGGCCCGGCGGCGGCCCGTCGCCCACAGGAGGGGGACGAAGAGCAGCACGGCGGGCTGGAGCACGGCGGCGAGACCGATCAGCACTCCGGCCCAGCGGCTCCGCGCGGCCGAACCTCCCACGCGTTCCGCGCGCACACGTCCCGCGCGCTCCCCGTCGACCAGGCGCAGCCAGCCGACGAGCACCAGCAGCACCGGGAGGATGCTGGTCTGCCCGAGGTGGAAGGTGTTGCGCACCGGCACCGAGAGCATCAGCAGCCCCAGCGCGACGGGCACGGCGAACAGCACGGTACGGCGTGCGGCGGGGTGCGAAACGGGCTGCGGCAGCGCCCGTACGGCCACCACGCCGACGGCGGCGACGAGCAGCAGCGTCCCGAACGTCCAGGCCACGCCGAGCCCTTGCTCGGCGGCGCGGGTCAAGGGCCGGAGCACCAGGCCCGCGAACGGCGTCCCCGTGAAGGGCGTAGGCCCGTCGTAGAGGGAACCGCGCGCACGCAGGACGCCGTTGTCGCCGATCCAGGCGAGCAGGTCGCTCAGCCGCTCGTCCGGCGGCAGCCGCAGCACCGCGGCGGCCTGCCGTACGGCCAGCGCCGCCGCCAGCAGCCAGAGCGCGGCCAGCGCCATGCCCCCGCGCGACCCGAGCTGTTCCGCCAGCCTCGTGCGGGCCCCGTCGCCTCTGCCCGCGCCCCGGCCCGTTCCCCCCGCCGTGTCCGCCACCACGCCCCGTCGTCCCCGATCTCTCCGCAGGTCTTCCCCGGTTCGTCACCCGGGCGGTCAGACGCAAGAAACCTGTTGGTCACCTGACACGCACGGGCGGCGAAGGGCAAGAGGGGCCGGGGGCGGAGAATTCCACTGCTGTTTCCCTGACGGACAGATTCCGAACGGTGATCGCTGCGAAGATCTGGATCCGCTCGCCCGTAATAGGCGAGGGAGTACAGAATTCCTCGCATTCACAGGGCAGGGCATGACCACTGAAGAAGTGTCGGCACATTCGGCGGCTCCGCCGCTTCCGGAATCCCCCATTCCCGCGCCTCGACCGGAATCAGGGCCAGCGGACAAGTCCCGGAACTCGCAGAACTCCCAGCAGAAGCCGTTACGCCGTGCGCACCGTGACGACATCGATCTGCTGCGCGTCATCTGCGCCTTCTCGGTCATCGTCGGCCACGTCGGCGGCGAATGCATGGCGGCGGTCGGCAAGAGCGCGGAGAACGGGCGCGCCGTCTACTGGACGGGGCTGTTCCTCGACTCGGTGACGAGCTGGGCCGTCCCCCTGTACTTCGCCATCGCGGGCTGGGCGGTCCTGGTGGGCGCGCCCCCGAGGAACGGCGGGACGCTGCGCAAGCGCTCCCTGCGCATGATCGTCCCCGTCGGCATCTGGTCGGCGCTCTATCTCGCCTGGGGCTGGTGGCGGGACACGAACGAGCGGCCGCTGCCGAAGCTGGCCCTGGACGCCGTGTTCGGCACCGTCCAGCCCGCTTACCACCTCTGGTACTTCTACGCCCACGTCCCGCTGATCCTGATCCTGGGCTTCGTGATGCTGCTGAAGGCCGGGCAGCGCCCCTGGGGCGTGGTCGCGGCGCTGGCGGTCGTCTCGGCCGGTCCCACCGTCTTCAGCGACCTGGCGCGGCTCACCGGCTGGGACGTGCCGCACTTCGGCTGGCAGGCCGGGACCTACTCGCTGGTGTACGCCGTGGTCGGCGCCCTGCTGCTCAGCCTCCCCGCGACGAGGCGCGGGCACCGCCGCTGGTGGCTGGCGGGCGCGGTGGTGGCGCTGGGCGCCGTGCTGTGGTCCCAGGACCGGATCCACTTCGTGATCCCCAACGCCAGCGTCTTCGTCGCAGCGCTCAGCGTCTGCGCGCTGCTCGCGGTCAACGGGGTGCGCGTTCCGGAGCGGGTACGTCCGCTCCTGGCCAGGCTGACGGACGCGGGGCTGGGCGCGTTCATGTTCCATGTGTTCCTGCTGAAGGCTTTCGCGCCCTCGCTCGTCTCCGACGGCCACGGCTGGCTGGGCGCTGCCGGTGCCGCGGCTGCCCTGACCGTCGTCACGGTGGTGCCGTCGTTCGGCCTGAGCATGCTGTGGGGGCGGCTCGGACTGCGGCGCTTCCTGGGCTGAGCGGGCTGAGCCGGACGGCTCGACGCGACGGGCAGGGGACGCCGCTTCTGCCGCGTCCCCTGTCCGTCGCGTCCTCCCCCGGTCCCCTACGGGATGGCGTCCGGCGGCATGGGCACGGCGCCGCCCGCCCGGGCGGGGCCGTCGTCGCGCCGCAGCCTGTGCTGCGCTGCGCGAACGCGGCGTCCCGCCCAGCGCGCGGAGGGGCTGCTGCGCAGCAGCCGCGCGCGGACCGACGTACCGCCGCCGGGCAGGACGAGCGCGGTCAGGCGGCGGCGCTTGAAGTAGCGGGCCGTGGTCTCGTCCAGGTGGGCCGACAGCCAGGCGACGGCCTCCTCGCGCAGGAGCGGGTAGAGCTTCGCCTGCATGCAGTAGCCCACCGTCCGCACCAGCGCGGCGAGTTCACCGGTCTTCTCCCCGATGGCGGACGCCGACGCGAGCGCGGACGCGGGGTCCGCGTCTCCCTCCAGATCGGGCACGGCGTAGTCGACGATGGTGACGGGCACCCGGTTGCTGTTCTGGTAGGGCGTCAACCGGTCCAGGAGCGGTTCCGTGCCGACCCGCGCGATGGCGATGCCGTAGTAGGCCGCCGCCGTCAGCAGCGCGGTGGAGAAGCAGCCCACGACCAGGGTGGGGCGGCAGCGCGCGTAGACGGCCTCGGCCAGCACAGGGCCCTCCAGCACGTGCAGCCGCACTCCGGCCTGTGCCGCCGCCTTCTCCAGCAGGTGGGAGTAGCGGGCGGGGGCCGTGGGGTGGGGCTTGAACACCAGGCACGCGTGGCCCGCGGCGACCGCTCCTTCGAGCATCCGCACATGGAGGTCTTCCTCCTCCTCCGGCGTGAGGATGTTCAGCGCCGCGAGGTACTGGCCCAGCAGCACGGCGGTCGGCCCGTCAGCGGCGACCCGCTCCAGCTCGGGCTCCCCCGCCGCCGCCTCGCCCAGTTCGCCGAGCACCTTGGTGAAGGCGTCGTCGGGCACCGTCTCGGAGGGCACGCCGTGCTCGGTCAGCAGCAGGGGGCGCAGCCCCGGCACCAGGTCCAGGTGCAGCAGCCGCTTGACGCGGCAGCCCAGCGACTGCGGCAGGCGGTCCCTCGTCGGGCCGTAGCTCATCAGGCCGTCGGCGTAGACGTGGACGACGCTGCCTCCGAAGGCCGTGGCCAGCGCCTTGGCGGGGTTGGCGTGCACGGACTCCACGACCAGCTCGACGGGCGCGTCCCCGAGGGACCACAGGGTCCGGAACATCCGCTCCCAGATGGGCGATTCGTCGCGCGGCGGGGCCCATGTGCTCGGGTGGTGGGGGCGGATGGCGTCGTTCCAGTCGACGGTCTCGTCGAAGCGCTCCGCGAGGCCGCCGAAGCCGTTCATGCTGACCAGCGGGGTCGCCGCCTCCGGGACCGCCGAGTTGTTGGACACCAGGAGGATGCGGCGCGCCGCGTCGCGCGGGCCGAACTGTCCGGCGTCGAGCGAGGCGGCGAGGGTCGCGGCGCCGTAGAGCGTGGAGACCTCGAAGATCTGGACGGTACGGGTGGACCGGGCGGACTGGCCGGACTGGGCGGACCGGGCGCCACGGCCGGACGGAGCAGTCGGGACGGACATGGTCAGGCCGCCTTCCCCGTCGTCGCCGGGCGGAAGCGCCGCAGCGTGTCGGCTCGCCGGTCGTCCATGGTGGCCAGGGTCGCGTCCAGCACGTCCTGGGGCATGCCCCGCAGCGCGGCGGTCGCGCTCTTCTTCAACTGCCTGGCGACGGGCGCGTGGTAGCGCCCGATGCGGGCGAGATGGAACTCGATCAGCGCGCAGTAGGTGCGCACCGCCTTGGGCAGGAAGCGCTCACCCTCGGGGTCGGCGGCGAGGTCGGCGAGCAGCGCGTCATGGGCGGGGATGAAGTCCAGTTGCCGCGCGTCGCGTATCTGGGTGAGTGAGGTGGCCACCCCGCGCCGGTAGAACACGCCGAGCAGGCCCGTCGCCGCGAACGACCGTGCCTTCAGGTGCAGTCGCCAGGTCCACAGCCGGTCCTCCGCGGTACGCAGGTCGGTGGCGAACCGCATCGCGCCGTCGTCGAACAGGCGGCGGTGGTAGACACCGGCCCAGACGAAGGGGTAGTCCACCATCGTCTCCGCGTGCGGCGAGCCGATCACGTCGCGCGGGTCCAGCACCGTGTCCCGCGCCGGTGCCGGGGCCCGGCGCACGACGCGCTGGGTGCCGGTGCTCTGCACGTGGTCGGTGCGCAGGAAGTCGCAGTCCAGGTCCTTGATGGTGCGCGTGAGCGCGTCGAGGTAACCGGGGCCGTACCAGTCGTCCCCGTCGAGGAAGGTGAGGTAGCTGCCGCGCGCGGCGTCGATGCCGCTGTTGCGGCTCTGCGCGATGCCCCTGTTCTCCGGGTGCCGGATGACCGTGGCGCCGGGGAGGCGGCTCTCCCAGCGGTCGAGGATCTCGGGGGTGGCATCGGTGGAGCAGTCGTCGACGAGGATGAATTCCGTTTCGGGCCCCGCGTTGTGGGCGAGACTCCGTAAGGTTTCTTCCGCGAATTCCTGTACGTTGTGACACGGAACAATGACGGAGAGTTCAGGCATGTGCGATCCAGGCGGTACGGCGGGACGAATAACGGAGGGAATCCGACGGGAGCGGCGAAAGGCCCGGGCGAAGAAGCGGAGGCCGACCAGCCGGAAACGGAAACGCGGAGGTCCCGGAATAGCATCGGTCGACGCGTCCGGAACTTCAGAGTAAGCGCATGCCTGGATGCTTTGACGAGTGATTTCAGTGGCCCGAAATAGCCTGCCGCGGCAACTGGATGGGCATAGAACCTAATTTCGGGCAGTTGCCCACATCATCGATGAATTCTCTGTGATACATGTCACAGCAGCGGAATGCCGGCTCTTCCTGCTTCAGGTGGGGGCAACGGTCGCCAAGTGCTTGATCGATCTGGTGGAACACGCCGCCCTGGTCGATGCCTGGGGGAATGATCGCGGCTAGCGTGGAAAGCGAGGCTTCGAGGATCGCGGAGGCAGGGATTGGTTCCTGCCTCAGTCACGCCCGCGATGTCGCGAGGAGTCCGGTGTGCCGTGCGCCGTTGGTCGCCTCGTGGCGCCCTTTCGTGATCGTCGCTATGTGCCGCGGAGCATCTCCGCGAGTCGCGACAGCGTACCCTCGTTGCGTTTGTAGTGGATCCACTTGCCGACCCGTGTGGCCTGTACCAGGCCTGCCCGCTCGAGGGTTGCCATGTACGAGGAGACTGTCGATTGCGCCAGCCCCGACTTGGCCTGCAGATGGCTGACGCAGACTCCGACCTCGTCCCGGTCGGCTATCGGCTCCCACTGAGCGAACTCGCCGTGAGGGTCCCGCAGCCAGTCCATGATTTGCAGCCGTGCAGGGTTCGCCAGCGCCTTCAAGGCCTCGACCGCAGCCAGAGGGGGCTCGTTCTCCGCGTCGCCTCCTGAGTTCGTTGCCTGTGACGTCGCCACGGTCACCTCCTCACCTCTCACACACCATCGTATCTCGATGTGACGAACCGAGTTCATCCCCAGCCACGCATTGACACATCGCGATATCACGATATGTTTGTTGCGTTCACGCCCCTCCGGTATCTGTCGCGCAACTGCCGTCCGCCGCGAACACCGGGGATACACAAGAGGAAGTACACGATGTCTGAGAGCAGCAAGCCGTTGATCGTCGTCGCGGGTGCCACTAGCAAGCAGGGAAGGAGCGTCGCCACCTCCTTGCTTGAGAGCGGCAGGTTCCGAGTGCGAGCCCTGACCCGAGACGCCGGCTCTGCCCAGGCCCGGAGCCTGGCAGGACTGGGAGCGGAGATCGCCGAGGTTCCTCTCGCGCTGGGTCACCAGCGCGAGCTCGTCGACGCGTTCAGATCGGCCGAGGGGGCCTTCCTGATGACCCCGCCCATCGCGCCGCCCTCCACCGAGGAGTTCCCTCTCGGGCGCCAACTTGCCGATGCAGCGGTCGAGGCCGGAGTGATACACGTCGTCTTCAGTGCTCTCGAGAACGTCGACGAGCGGTCCTCGGGCACCAAGTACGCCCCGCACTTCACCGACAAGGCGCTCATCGCGGAGTACATCCGGACTCTGCCGATCGCGCACACCTTCATCATGCTCTCGTTCTTCTACACCAACGCGCTGGAGTACTACCCCCCGCGCATCGATGGTGACACGGTGCTCATGCCTTTCTACCTCCCCGAAGACTTCCGTGCCCCGTTCGTGGACCCACTCACCGCGACCGGGCCGGCCGCCCTCGAAGTGTTCTCCAACCCCGACACCTACCGCGGCGCCTGTCTGCCGGTCGTGGGGGACGTCATCTCCCCAGCCGAGATGGTCGAGGAGTTCTCCCGCGTCACCGGACTCAAAGCCGAATACCGCAGCGCCTACTCTCGCGAAGACCTGCTGACCTACTTCCCCGCGCTGGGAGAGAACCCTCTGTTGGTCGACGAGACCCTCGGCATGGTCCAGTACGCGGTCGACCTCGGATACTTCCGAGACGACCGCGACACGACGTGGAGCCGGCGCATCGATCCCAACACGCTGAGCTGGGAACAGTTCCTCCGCAAGACCGACTGGCATGGCCAGCCGGTCACCTTTGGTCACTAGACCCATCGCCGACGAGATCAGACACGCGCCATTCGGGAAAGCCTCGACGTTGTCTGAGCCCGTGGCGCGTGCCGCTGCGCGCTGCCATCACGCCAACACCTACTGCGTGAACTGCGACCTGCTCGTCGGTCTCGACGATCTCCACGTGATTGACGTCGACCCGGGTGATGGCGACCGATTGACTGTTCGGGTCGAGTCGGCGCGGATGGTGATGGGCTGCCGGACCTGCGGCGCGATCGCTCACTCCCACGGTCGACGCGAGGTGGTCCTAACCGACGCACCTTGCTTCGACCGGCCCGTGAAGATCGTGTGGCGCAAGCGGACCTGGCGCTGTGTCGAACCGGCCTGCCCGGTCGGCACGTTCACCGAGCAGAACCATACGGTGGCCGAGCCGCGGGCGCTGCTCACCGTGCGGGCGTACTGGTGGGCGATCCGACAATTGCGGCGTGAGCACGCCTCCGTGCGCGGGATCGCCCGCCAGCTCGGCACGACATGGAACACGGTGTGGACCTCGATCCGTCCCCTGCTCAAGGCGATGGCCGATGACGACACGCGGTTCGACGGGGTCACCCGGCTCGGGGTCGATGAGCATGTCCGGCACCATGTCAGCGAACGACCCATCGACCAAGGGGGTCGCGGGCCGAAGATGCTGGGCGGGATGGTCAACCTGACCACCGACGCGAAGGGAAGGACACGAGCCCGGCTCTGCGCCCAGCAACTGCGAGCCGCCTACCAGGCCGACAGTCCCGCCGAGGGACGCAAGATCGCCGAGAAGGTCCTCGCTACCTTCCCGACGTGCCCGATCAAGGAGATCAAGCGACTCGGCAAGACGCTGCGGCAATGGCGCGAAGCCTTCCTCGCCTACTTCGACACCGGCCGCGCCAACAACGGCGGCACAGAGGCCATCAACGGACTCATCGAACTCCAACGCCGCATCGCACGAGGCTTCCGCAACCGCGATCACTACCGACTACGCATGCTGCTCATCGGAGGCGGACTCACCAGCCCCCACCTGAAGTAGGAAGAGCCGGAATGCCTGGTTCAGCCAGGGGCCGGGGAACGGGGCGGGGAAACGCGGCCGGGGAACCACCGCCACGGCACCGCGACACCGCGAAGTCTCCCGTCAGCGCCTTCTCCTGGGCGGGTACACGAAGCCGCGCGCCGGCCCTGACGGCCATCCGACCGGTTGCGGCGGCTGCCGCAGCGGGCGGGCGCCGCTGAGTTCGACGACGACCGCGACCAGGGTGTCCGCCGTGATGTCGAGGCGGCCGTCGGGGTCGGCCTGGTCGTAGACCCGCCACTCCCCCGACGCGTCGCGGGGGTCGACCGGCGCGACGACACCCGGGAGCGCCAACCTCCGCATCGCGGCGTCCACCCGCCGCGCTTCCTCCGCGTTCACGTCCCCACCTTTCCGGAGCCTCCGGGCACCCTAGTGCGTTTCCGGCACGGCCGGTCACCGCCGACCGGGCGTATGGCGGAATGCCCGCACGGGGACGGAGGCGGGGACACGGGCCACGGCTACGGCTACGGCTACGGCGCCGTCAGCTTCAGCAGCGCGGGCCGCGACGCGGACTGGGGCTTGAGCACCGTGTCCGCGTCCCACGTCGTCCTGCCCTCCGTGACGAGGAGGTCCGGGAGCACCGAGAGGGACTTGTAGACCTGCCCGTTGTACTCAAACACCAGGAGGTTGCCCGCGTCGTAGTAGTGCTTGCCGCCGAGCACCGGTTCGCCCACCGCACGCTCGACGTCCTTCGCCGACGCGCCCTCGCTGAACACGTGCACCTTCTCCCAGGCGAAGCCGGTGAGATCGGCGAGCTTCGCGGTGCCGCCCCGGCCGCTCAGGTCCCGCAGCTTCTTGGACAGTTCGCGGTCGTGCACCACGTCGGAACCGCCGTCACCCATCTGATACGCCTCGCTCACCTGGTTCGTCTTCTCCGCACACGCCCCGCACAGCAGCAGCGCCGCCGCTGCCGCTGCCGCTGCCGCGCCCTTCGCGATCCGTCCGCGCCTCAACTTCCGCTCCCCACTCCGCTGCCCTTGCCGGTGGCCGAGCCCCCGGCGTCCGTCGAGCCCGAACCCGTCTCGCGCGGCTCCTCGGGGAGCGGGAGCGTCGGGTCGCCCGTCTCGTCCGGGGTGAGCTGGTCGCTGAAGGCCAGGCGGCCACCGCCCTTCGGCACGACCACCATCTCGCCGCCCCGCACCGCCTCCTGGATGAGATCGGCCAGCTCGTCCTCGCTCGCGTCCGGGTTGGCCTGCGCGACCCGCCTTCCGACCTCGTTGTTGTGCAGGTCCATCGCCTCGCGCTCGGGGTTGTTGCCCGGGATGGCCTCGTGCGCGAGCGTGTACTTCTCCGTCCAGTCGGCGCCGTACTTCTTCGTCATGAGCGCGTTCCAGTAGGCGTGGCGGAAGGCGTCGTTGTGGTCGTCGTTCTTGTCCTTGCTGGGGAAGCGTTCGTCGGCGCTGCTGAACGCGTTGTCGCGGATGCCCTGGAAATCCTGGAGACCGCTGATCCCCAGCTCGTCGAGCATGTCCGCCTCCTTGCTGGTGACCGTCACCCCGCCGCCCGCGAGAAAGCGCAGCGCCCCGTTGCGCGGGTAGTCGACCATGCCGTCAGGGTCCGGGGCGACCTGGTACTCGCGGAGGATGCGGTCCAGGTCCTCCCTGGAGCCCGGGGGCGCGTAGTCGACCTGCTTCGCGTTGAAGCCGTGCATCCCGGCCGCGCGGCTGCCGGGCGGCGCGGCGGAGGCTTCGAGGGCCGCCTTGATCGCGGCGTCGGCGTCGTTGACGGACTCGACGGCCTTGTCGATCGCGTCCTGCCACTCCGTCACCTTGGCGTTCAGGGCGGCGGCGAACGAGGGGTCCTTGCGCCGCGCCTCCTTCTGCTCCTCCGTCAACGCTTCGGTGTCCAGCTCGACGTGGCCGCCGCCGTCCACCTTCATCGCGGCGTCCTCGGCCTCCTTCACCCGCTTGTCGAGGGTCCGCTTCCGCTCCACGAGATCGCCGTACGCCTCCGTCAGCAGCTTGGCGATGCCCTCCGCCTGGCTCTTCGCGTTGCCGAACTCACCGGCGGAGACCTTGGCGACCTCGTCGTACGTCACCTTGGCGACGCCCGCCCAGTGGCCGCCCGACAGATGGCCGCGCACGTGCGAGTCGTAGTCGGTCAGCAGCTCGCCGAAGCGCTTGCCCATGCGCTTCCACGCCGCCGCCGCGTCCTCCAGCGTGGTGAGGTCAGCGGCCATGATCTCGCGGAACGAGAGTGTCATCGCGGGGAACCGCCCCTCACTCGGCCGGCCGGAGGCCGGTGGGCTGGTTGCCGGGGAGACCGGGCAGAAGGGGCGCCGGGGTGGTGAAGGAGTTGCGCACGAGCCCGTCCCGCGTCTGGAAGAGCACCCTGGCGCCGCGCAGCGCGTCCCGCTCGCCCTCCAGCCGCTGTTCGAGGTTGCGCACCTGCTTGCCCCACTCGCGCAGTACGTGCTCGACGCCCTGCCACGACTGCCAGTTCTGCATCGTGCCGCCCGGCTGGGCGCGCTCGCTGCCGAGCATCCCCGACGGCGGGTTCCCCGCGGGCTCCCCGCCGATGCGGCCCGCGCCGCGCAGATGCGGCAGCAACTGCTCCTGGATGTACTTCGCCGAAGCGGCTTTCCCGGCGGGGTCCGTGGCCAGCCGGTCTCCGGCGCCGGGCCCGTTGCCGCCGCCCTCGGCCGGTGCGGAGTTGAGCCGCATCTCCACATCGCGCCGCGCCTGGCCCTGCGCGACGAGCGCGTCCCACTCCGCCTTGAACGTGTCCAACGTGACACTCCCCCTTCGACGCTGAGAAGACGTACGGCCCCCTCCCATGGTTCCGGGGCGATGGTTCCGGTTCCGGAGGTTCCGGGCCGACGCCTCCGGTGCGGGGGCGGGCGTACGGGGCCCCGGCACGGCGTCGCGCGGGTGCGAGACTGCCGCCATGACGACCGCGCAGCTCATCTCCGTGATCGGGAACAGCCCGGGTGTCGGCAAGTCCACCCTGTGCGTCGCCGTGGCCGACTGGCTGGCCGGTACCGGCGCCTCGGTCGACCACTTCGAAGAGGCGGACATCCTCACGCGGCCGGCCTTCCGGCCCGTCGCCGAGGAGTTCGCCGACGGAACCTCGGGCGTCCGGCCCGAGACCCTCGTCGCGTCCACTCGCGCCTACATCGCGGAGTCGCTCGCGGCGGGCAGGGACTACCTGGTGACGGACGCCCTCCTGCCCTTCGTCCCGTCCCTCGTGGCGTGGGGGCACGACGAGGCCGCTCTCGCCCGCGTCGTGGACGAGCTGACCCGGGCGGTGGAGCCCGTCCGGGTCACCGTGGTGTACGTGCACGACGACCCGGGGACGGCGCTGCGCCGCGCCGTCGAGCGGGAGGGGGACGACTGGGGGGACTGGTACGTCCGCAAGCTCGCCGGTTCCCCGGGTACCCGGTCCGTCCACGACCTCGACTCGGCCGCCGCCCATCTGCGCGACGAGACGGATCTGACCCGCCGCCTCCTCGCGCGGACCCCCTGGCAGGTGCTGACCGTGGACGCGGGAGCACTCGGCGCCCAGGAGGCAGCCGCCTACGCCCGACGCCACCTGACGGACCTGCTGGGGCTGACGGGACCGGCGCGCTGACGGGCTGACGCGGCCGACCGCCGTAGTTCGACGCCCCGCAGGCGGGCGGCGACGGGAGGGGCGGAGCCGTCCGGCAGGATGGGGGCATGAGCATCGTGAAGATCAATGTGCTGACCGTTCCCGAGGAGCAGCGGGAGACGCTGGAGCAGCGGTTCGCGGCGCGGGCCGGGGCCGTGGAGAACTCGGACGGGTTTGAACACTTCGAGCTGCTGCGCCCGGTGGAGGGCACCGACCAGTACCTCGTCTACACGCGCTGGCGGGACGAGGCGTCCTTCGAGGCGTGGATGGCGGGTTCCATGAAGACCGCCCACAAGGGCACGGACCAGGGCGCCGGTCAGGGCGGCGGGGACGCCGCTGACGGTCAGGCCGAGAAGCCGAAGCCCGCGGCGAGCGGCGCGACGCTGTGGTCCTTCGAGGTCGTGCAGCAGGCCGAGCCGAAGAACGGCTGACGCGGCGCGCACGGCACAGCAGACCCGTCCCGCGACGTGCGCCGCGCGCGCCACGCACGTCACGGGGCGGGCGCTCCACGTCGGAAGAGCCCCGGCGCGGGGCAGTTGACCCGCCGCGTGCGGGGTAGTCGCACGGAGACAGCGTGCGAAAGGGAGGCCAGGATGCCTTTGACGTTCCGCAAGAGCTTCCGGATCCTGCCGGGCGTGCGGTTGAACATCAACCGGCGTTCCGTGTCCTTCACGATGGGGCACAAGGGCGGGCCGAAGCGCACCGTGAGTTCGACGGGGCGGCGCACGACGTCCATGGACCTGCCGGGGCCGTTCGGCTACCGGAACACGACTACGCGCAGCAGCAGGCGCCGCGCACGCCGCGCCGACAGGGACTGACGCCGGGGCGCCGGGGAAGCAGGCGCCAGGGAAGCGGGCGGGCGGAACCGGAGGGGCCGGGTCCGCGAGCCGCGCCCTCGGGCCCGTCGTGCCCCTCGGGTCCGTCAGGCGGTGGCGGTCGCGGTCTCCGCGAAGTGGAGCCGGATGCCCGCGCCGTCCGGCAGTTCCTCGACGCGGATGCCCGTCAGATCGCGCACGTGCACCGTCGGCCCGTGGTCACCGGCGCGGGGGCCGACGCCCACCACGCGCATCCCGGCCGCGAGGGCCGCCGCGATACCGGCTCCCGAGTCTTCAAAGGCCACGCAGTCGGCCGGGGCGAAGCCCAGTTCCGCCGCGCCCTTGAGGAAGCCCTCGGGATCGGGCTTGCTGGCGCTGACGTTCTCGGCCGTGACGCGCAGCCGCGGCATCCGCACGCCCGCCGCGCCCATCCGCGCCGCCGCGAGAGCGGTGTCGGCCGAGGTGACCAGGGCGTGCGGGAGCGGCTCGATCGCGGCCATGAAGGCGTGGGCGCCCGGCACGGGGACGACGCCCTCCACGTCGGAGGTCTCCTGGGCCAGCATCGCCTCGTTCTCCGCCGCGTTGACCTCGGCCGGGCGTCCCGGCAGCAGCTCGGCCATGGTGGCGTGGCCCTGCCTGCCGTGCGCGACCCTCAGCACTTCGTCGGCGTCCAGGCCCTTGTCCGCCGCCCAGCGGCGCCATACGCGTTCGACGACGGCGTCCGAGTTGACCAGCGTGCCGTCCATGTCGAGCAGCAGGCCGCGTGCGGCGAGGGGCGGTGTCGGCATGACGGGCGGGCTCCCTGGTGGCGATGCGTGTGCGGCGTGCGGTGTGAGACATGCGGCGTGCGACGGACGTCGGGCCGTCTCGGGGCGCCACGACGCCGACGGAGGACGCCGACGGGGACAAGGTGGCTCCGCCCGCCGGTCAGGGACGCCCCTCTCGTCAGGTGAGGGGCACGGGCGGAACCACTTTGTTTTTCTACGATACAAAGCGAGCCGCCCGCACGCCAGTGGTGGACCCCAGGAAGCTCGCGTCTCAGCCCGAGGTCTCCGCCTCCAGCTCCCTGCGCGTGTAAGGCCCGTACTCGCCGTCGGGGTCGCCCGTGATGTGGCGCGCGTACTGGTAGCGGACGACGGCCTCCGTGACCGTCGTCGAGTAGTTGCCGTCCTCCGGGGCCTCGGCGTCCAGGTAACCGGCCTGCTTCAGCCGTCGCTGCAACTCGCTCACCTCGGGTCCCGAGTCCCCGGCGCGCAGCGTCGGCCCCGACGGGCGCTCCCTCGACGGGTCGCGGTCCCCGCCCGTACGCCCGTCGCCGTCGCCGCGTCCCCGGCCACCGTCGTCGTGCCGGGAGCCGGAGCCGGACGAGGAGCCCGAGCCCTCGGACGTGCGGGTCGGGGTCGCGCTCGGTCCGGTCACGTCGCGGCCGGTGTGCGCTTCGCTGTCGCGGTTCGCGCGCGGGGTGCCCGAGCCCTGGGCCCGTGAGGGGGTGCCGGAGGGGTGCGCGTCGTCGTCGGCGCCCGAGGAGGGTGCGACGCGGGTGGGGGCGCCCGTGGGGATCTCGGTGAGCGAGCGGTCCTCGGTGCTGAGGCTGCGGTCGTCGCCGCTGTCCTCGTCATCGGTCAGCGCCTGGGTCGTCAGCAGCCCGGCGCCCAGCGCGGCGACGACGCCCACAGCGGCCAGCACGGCGGTCGTGGGGCGGCGGCGCTTGGCGGCACGGTGCGCGTTGCCGCCCTCGTGGCCGTGGCGCGCGCCGACGACGGCTTCCTGCTCCGCCGCGATCCGCGCGTCGTCCCGCCCGCTCCCCCCGGCCCGGTTACGGCCGAGGCCCAGACCGGCGAGCTTCGTGCGCGGCCCCTCGGGGATCACGGGCAGCTCGGCCGTCTCGCTCGTACCGCAGCGCGCGAACGGCGCGAGGTCCGGCTGTGGCGCCCCGTCCTCGCCGGGTCTCTCCTGGCCGCCGGGCGCCGCGACGGCGCCCTCGCCCGAGCCGGTCTCAGGGCCTGGCCCTGGCCCCTGCTCGGGCTCCGGTCCCGGCTCCGGCTCCGGCTCCGGCAGATCCACGTAGGGGCGTATGTGCATCGGATCGACGTGCTCGGCCGTGAACGGTCCGGCGCAGCCGCACTGCGCTGGACTGTTCACACCCCCCGGTTCCAGCTCCGCACCACATCCCGGACAGCAGCGGTGTGCCGTCAACGCGGTTCCCTCCCCTGGGCGGTGACGCCGTGCTCCGCACGGCACCTGTGCCCGAATCGCCAGTAACTGTCCAGTCCGGGACCTTACGCGGTCCTGGCAGCCGACGGTCAAGCCAGCCCCAAATCAGCCATAAAAGGACTTGTCTGCGACCCGGACCGCACCCGCTTCCGCGCACGCCGCCTCACGTCGCCGCGCCGGGCCGTCCCTCGCGCCGCACCAGGCGGCCCGGCTCGCGCGGGCAGTCGCTGTCGGCGCCGCCCGTCTCCGTGTTCAACTCCCGTACCAGCTCGGTCAGGTCCCGCGGCCTGTCCGGTGTCCACCAGTCGCCCAGCAGCTCGGACAGCTCCGCCTCGCGCGCCCGCGAGAGTCGCGCGGCCAGCGCCCCGCCCTCGTCCGTCGGGACCAGCGGCAGCCCCTCGCGCAGCGCCAGTCCGCGCCCCTCCAGTTCGCGCGACGCCTCGGAGAGCACGTGCAGGGGCAGCGCGGTGCGGTCGGCGAGCAGCGACGGCTCGACGGAGCCGTAGCGGTGCAGGCGCAGCAGCAGCCAGCAGGCGGCGGGGCCCAGTTCCGCTTCGGCGCGCTCGGAGATGCGCGCGTACATGTCGCGGCGGCCCTCACGCGTGCAGAGGAGGGAGAGCGCGCGGGACAGCTCGTCGGCGGAGGAGCGCTCGACGGGGTTGGCCGCGAGCGTCTCGCTGCCGTCAGGCGACCTGACGCTACCGCGCAGCGGCTCCTCCTTGAGGAACCAGGAGAGCACGAAGGCGATGAGCACGACGGGCGACGCGTAGAGGAAGACGTCGGTGATGGCGGTGGAGTACGCGCCCAGCACGCCCTCGCGCACGGCGGGCGGCAGCGAGCCCACCGCGCGCGGATCGCTGCGCAGCGACTCGGGCGTCACGCCCTGCGGCAGCCGCTTGCCCCGCATGGCGGCGGCCAGTTCGTCGCCGAGCCGCCCCGTGAAGATCGCGCCGAAGACGGCGACGCCGAACGAGGCGCCGATGGAGCGGAAGAAGGTGGCCCCGGAGGTGGCGACGCCGAGGTTCTCGTAGCCGACGGAGTTCTGCACCGCCAGCACCAGGACCTGCATCACCAGGCCGAGACCGAGCCCGAAGACGAGGAAGTAGAGGCTCATCTCCAGCGTCGAGCTGGACACCCCCATGCGGTGCAGGAGGAGGAGCCCGAGCGCGGTGACGGCCGTGCCGACGACGGGGAAGACCTTCCAGCGGCCCTTGCGGCTGACCAGTTGCCCGGAGAGCGTCGAGGAGAAGAGCACCCCCGCCACCATCGGCAGCATGTGGACGCCCGACATGGTCGGGGTGATGCCGTGCACGACCTGGAGGAACGTCGGCAGGTACGTCATCGCGCCGAACATGGCGAAGCCCACGACGAACCCGATGACCGAGCACAGCGTGAACGTACGGATGCGGAACAGCCCCAGCGGAATCACCGGCTCCGACGCCCTGCGCTCCACCAGGACGAAGCACACCAGCAGCACGGCCGCCAGCGCGGCGAGCAGCACGGTCTGCCCGGACATCCAGGGCCAGCTCGTCCCGCCGAGGGACGTCAGCAGGACGAGACACGTCGCTACGGAGGCGATGAGGAAGGTACCGAGGTAGTCGATGCGGTGCTTGTGCCTGCCGACGGGAATGTGCAGCACGGCCGCCACGACGAGCAGCGCGACGGCGCCGATGGGCAGGTTGATGTAGAAGACCCAGCGCCAGTCCAGATGCTCGGTGAAGAAGCCGCCCAGCAGGGGCCCCAGCACGCTCGTCGCGCCGAAGACCGCGCCGAACAGTCCCTGGTAGCGGCCCCTGTCGCGGGGCGGCACCAGATCGCCGACGATCGCCATCGACAGCGTCATCAGCCCGCCGCCGCCGAGGCCCTGGAGCGCGCGGAAGCCGATGAGCTGCGGCATGTTCTGCGCGATGCCGCACAGCGCCGAGCCGATCAGGAAGATCACGATCGCGGTCTGGAAGAGCTTCTTGCGCCCGTACTGGTCGCCCAGCTTGCCCCACAGCGGGGTCGCCGCCGTCGCCGCGAGGAGATAGGCGGTGACCACCCACGACAGGTGGTCGAGGCCGCCCAGGTCGCTGACGATGGTGGGCAGCGCGGTGGCGACGATCGTCTGGTCCAGCGCGGCGAGCAGCATGCCCAGCAGCAGCGCGCCGATCGCGAGGAGCACGGTGCGGCGGGTGTGCTCGCCGCCCGTGGGGGCCGCGGGGGCCGCGCCGGCCGCGCCGGACGCGGGCTGCGCCGTCATGGGGGCCTCCTGACTCTCGTACGGGTCCGTCCCATGGTCACCGCCACAGGGGCGGCCGTCCTGTCGAGAGGGCCATTCGCGGGTCCCCTTCGCGGGGGCGCCGCTTCACGGGGTGGTTGCGCGGGACGGTCGGCCGGTGTGGTGGGTGCCGTAGGGTCCCGCGCTGATTTTTGTGCCGCTGCACGGTGCGCTGCGCTGGGCGGGGCGCCGTTTCCGGGTGCGGCTGGGTGGCTTCGGCGCGGCGTGTGGATCGGTGCTTTGCGGCTGGCGCCGCGTGGTTCTTGGTTTGTGCCGGTGGTTATGGGGTGCCTGTGTGGTGGGGGTCGGCGCCGCGCCGGGGTGTCTCCTCGGCGTGAAGGTCTCGTTGTCGGCTCTCGGCCGGTGACTTTCTCGACCTGCGGGGACACCCCACCACGTCCCCTCCCAGCAGTGGCCAACCTCCAGCCGGTGGCCTGTACCGGTTGTTCCCATGCTGTGGACCGGCGTCTCACTGGCACCGGTGCACCATGTCCGTGGACCGGCGCCTCGCCGGAGGGGCCCGCCCCTGCTCATGGGCGACGCCCTGGTGGTGACGGCGCCACCCTTGTTGTGCGCCCGCCCCGTGCCGCGCCCGAGGGGCCCAGCCCAGCCACCCCTGTTGTGGGCCCGACCCCGGCGCCTCGCCGAGGGGGCCCACCCCTGCCACTGGAAGCCGACGGCGGCGGCACGCCCCACTGTTGTGGGCAAGCGTCCCGCTCGGCGAGGGGGCACCTCCCAGCGGTAGCTGGGGAAGGGTGGGCACAACCCGTGCCACCGGCCCGCAGCACGCGAACGAAACCCCAAAGGGGCACCCAGGCCAGCGCACCCCCGACAGGGGGTGTTGCGCGGGACGGTTGGCCCGGGGAGTGGGGACCGGAGGTCCCGCGCTGGGGGCGTGCCGCCGCACGCCATGGAGCCGGGCCCAGCCGACCCGGAACCGGGCAGGGGGCCACCGGCGGGACGGGGACGGGGTGGGGTGTCCCCGCAGGTCGAGAAAGTCACCGG
>NZ_BAAGSO010000119.1:55126-128810 GCF_054782395.1 Streptomyces daliensis
CGAAAGCCGACAACGAGACCTTCACGCCGAGGAGACACCCCACCCCGGCACCGGACACCCACCACCCACGCGCCCCACACGGCCACCGTCGGACACCAAGAATCACGCGGCGCCAGCCGCGACGCACCGGTCCATACGCCGCGCCGTAGCCACCCGCCCGCACCCGGCGACGAAACCCCAAGACGCACCCAGCGACACCCTCGCCGGGCGACGGCGCCAAAAAGTTGTGGGCAATCGTCCCGCAGGCGGGACGGGTGGGCACAACCCGTGCCACCGGCCCGCAACACGCGAACGAAACCCCAAAGGGGCACCCACAACAGGCGCACCCCCACCAGAAACACGCACCCCGTGTGACCATCACCCCGCACCCCGTGAAGCGGCACAGCCCGGTGAAGGGGCAACCCCCCGTTTCCTTTTCCTGACGCACCCCGCGAAGGGGACCCGTTCGGGGGGTTGATGTGACGTGAACACGTCGTCACTCTGTTACCTGTCGCCCGTCGGGAGGAAACCTGGCGTCGGCAGCATGAAACTCTCCGCTCCACTCAACTTCCCCCCACACCAAGGGAGTTCGTATGCAACGCATGCGCCGCAAGCTCTACGCGCGTCGACGGAGGCCGGCCCTCGTCGCCCTGTTCGCCGCCCTCTTCGCGGGTCTGCTGATGTTCACCACCGGCGCTCCGGCGGCCCAGGCGGAACCGCCCACCCCGCCCTCCGCCTCCGAGGCGAAGACGATGCTCGGCGGGCTGTCCGAGGAGGCGGAAGGTTCCTCCGACGGTTACAGCCGCGACAAGTTCCCCCACTGGATCGACCAGGGCAGCGGCTGCAACACGCGGGAGGCCGTGCTGAAGCGGGACGGCGAGGGCGTCGAGACGGGCAGCGACTGCTACCCGACCAGCGGTAGCTGGACCAGCCCGTACGACGGCGAGACCTGGACCGACCCCTCCGACGTGGACATCGACCACGTCGTCCCGCTCGCGGAGGCCTGGCGCTCCGGCGCGTCGGGCTGGACCCAGTCCGAACGCCAGGCCCTGGCCAACGACCTGGACACGGCCCAGCTCCTCGCCGTCACGGACAACGTCAACCAGTCGAAGGGCGACAAGGACCCGGCCGAGTGGATGCCCTCGAAGACGGGCTACCACTGCCAGTACGCCCGCATGTGGATCTGGGTCAAGGACACCCACGGCATGACGGTCGACTCGGCGGAGAAGTCCGCGCTTACGGAGGCACTGGGCACGTGCTGATCGCTGCGCTCGGCTGAAGGGGTGGGGCGGCGGTGCGCTCGGCTGTGGCGGCGCCGCCCGACCCCTGGCCGCGCGGGCCCTCAGGTGGCCTGGTCGATCGGGCCGAGCAGCCAGTTCCCGGCGGCCTTCGGGTCGGCGCTCAGGTAGAACTCGGTGATGGCTGACCTGAATTCAGCGTGGCTTAGTGCACCGTCGCCGTCCTGGTCGAGCAGCCGGAACGCCGCCTCGGAGTGGACCGGAGGAATCCCCAGAGCGTCGTACATCCGGACGTACTCCGCCTGGCTCAGCATTCCGCTTCCGTCGGTGTCCAGCGCCCGCATCAGCGCGTCGGCGATCGCCAGCACGGCTTCCTCGAAGTGCCGGGGGTCGGTCACGTTGGTCTCCATGACCGTGATGAACTCCTGCCTGGAGATCTGCCCGCTTCCGTCGGAGTCGCCGTGGGCGAGGAGTAACTGCCACCACGTCTCGAAGGCGTTCCGCATCGCCGACGCGTTCTCCTTGTCGCCCGCACGCGCCAGACCGGCGAACAGCTCGGCCATCCCTTGCAGGTCGTCGTGGGTGAGCAGCCCGTCCCCGTTCTGGTCGAACCAGCGGAAGAGGGTGCTGAACTTCTGGGCCTTCACGTCCTCCGTCATGCGTGCTCCTTTTCCAGGTCGTCGCATCTGGTGACGGGCGTGGCGGGAGCCTGCCAGAGCCAATGACCGCGCCCCCCGGAAACGCTAGGAGCGCGGGGGCCGGAGGCCCAGGGCAGTTGAGGCCGTTCTTCTCCTTCGCCTTGGCAGGACCCGGCGTGGGGCCCCGGCACGGGGTCCGGGTGCCGGGCGCCGTCGCGCCCACGCCGGGAGATGAGGCCCGTCCCCTGGACCGCTGCCGACGGTTTCCCCAGGAGACGGGGGTCTTATGAGGTCACGTCGCGCGGAGACACGGTGACCAGTTGGAGCGTGCGTCCGCCGACGAGGGGTGCGGTGAGGATGACGGTGCGTCCCTCGTGTGCCAGAGCCTTGCCGATACGGGCATGGCGGGCGTGCCACCAGCGCCGGGGGGCGAGGAGGGTGGACACGCAGTCGCGGGGTTCGCCGTCCACCGTGAGGCGTTCGCCCTTCTCGCGCAGGCGCAGGGGGTGGCAGGCGTGGGCGGTCAGGAGGGTGGCCATGTTTCCCTCCATGATCTCGACGACCTGCCCGGAGGGCATCCAGCGCGGGTAGGTGGTGAGGAAGGCGGTGCCATGGGGGAGTTCGTACATGAGGCGCACGGCCCGGTCCTGGATGCGGCGCATCACGAAGCGCGCCTGCTGGCCTTCCAGAACGGCGACGGGGAAGCCTGCGGTGGTGGCCCAGCCGTGGGGGTCGTAGAAGACATCCTCGGGGTCGGCGGGGATGAGAACGGTGTGGTCAGGAGGCACAGGGTTGCTCCAGGTCGGGGGTCAGGGTGTGCGCACCACGCGCAGGACGACGGGTGCCGGTTCGGCGTCCGGCTCGGGTTCGGTGTCGGTGCGGCGTTTTCCGGCGCCGGAGAGGACGGCGATGGCGCGGGCCAACTCCTCACCCGTCACGGCGATGCGGTCCAGCGCGCGTCCGGCGTACCAGCGGTGGCGGTCACACAGGAACAGCGGCCGGTAGTAGGGGCTCGCCCCCGCGGTGACGTGTTCGCGTACGTCTCCCTCGTGCGCCGTGTCCTCGATGCCGCATTCGTGCTCGGGCTCGGTCACCGTGCCGCCTCCGGGTTCCGGGCGCGGGCCTCGTCCTCGGCGGCGATGTCGGCCGCGCACCCGTCACACACCTTCACGGGAACGATGCGCGTGCGCGTCTGCGGGCTCGCACCCCGTTCGTCGCCGGAGTACAGGTCGAGGACAACCTGCGTGCCGGGGGCCCGGCGGCAGCGGAAGCAGAGCGCGGCGGCCCGTCGCGCGCAGTCGTCGCAGAGCTTCACCGGAACGGTGCGCGGGGCCGCCTCGCCCCTGGGCAGAACGTAGATCTCCACCGCGCCCGGCCGCTGGCGGCAACGGCCGCAGCGCGCGCTCATCGCTGGGCCCCGCTCTCGTGCTCGCGGGGCCCGTGCTCGGCGAGGATCACGGCGTCGAGCACCACGTACAGCAACCGTGCGTCGGTGAGCCCGTGCTCCGCCCACCCCCGCACCCAGTGCGTGAAGGCCGACCGCGTGCACCAGCCAGGCGGAACCGTCACATGCTGCGCAACGCTGAGCAGTTGCACACACGTGGCCTCGGGCACGACCCACCCCTGCGTCGTGCCGGGCGGCACCAGCCAGATGAGCCGGTGCCCGTACGGATCGCAGATGACCGCCCCCGACTCACGGCCGAGCCGCGCCAGCACCCGATCCCCCAGATACGACGGGACGACCACCGCCTCCCAGTGGACTCCGGCGGGCAGTAACTCGGCGGCCACTCCCGTGGGCGGTGCCCACGGCGGTGTACTCGTCAGAGCCTTCATCGGGACGCCCCTGCCTCGGAGAGAGACAGGTCGGTAGTCTTCGGCACGTTGACGCTCCTCTACAGCGTTGGCCACGCCCCCGGGCCGTTCGCGCGGTCGCGGGGGTCTTGTCTGAGCAGCCATCACATCTCGGGTGATCCAACGAGGAAAGAGCTCAGAGGGGGGCCAGGAGGGGGCCAGGAGGGGGCCAGGCTGTCGGAGGAGGGGGCCGCGAGTGCATACGGGCGAGTGCGCGGTCCCGCCCCGCGCCGACTGCTCGCGCGGTTCGGGACCGCAGCTCACTCGCAGGAAGAAACCGAGACGGCCCAGACCGATCCTGTCGTCGGCGTGCCCGTCGCACCATGCCCACGGAGCGGGCCGCAGGAGGGGCTGCGGAGGTGAGGCTCAGGGGGCGGTCGTGGCACCGTGCGCGGCTGTGATGCGCTCCAGCTCGGCGACCAGATTGAAGTCGAGCGCGGTGACGACGGCGCCCGCCGTGTAGGTGGTGATGCTGAACGTCAGCGTCTGCCAGCGCAGGTCGACGTCGGGGTGGTGCTGGAGCCGCTGTGCGGTCTCGGCCATCTCGTTGATGACGGTGATGCTCGTGTAGTAGTCGAGCTGGTAGGTCTTGGAGATGCGGCGGGTGTCGCCGCTCCATCCGTCCCAGCGTGCGAGGTGCTCGCGGACCTGGTCCTCTGTCAGCGGGTCGCGCTCTGCCATGGTGGTGCCCCTTCACTCGTGGGCGGTCAGGCCGATACTGCCGAGCAACTCGTGGGCGCGGCGGCCGGGCCCGTCGTGCTGCCATGGCGACAACGCGGCGGCGGCCGTCCGTACTTCCCGGCGCAGCCGGGCGGATTCGACCTCGGCCACGACCTCGATCGCCGCCTCCAGCGCGATGACCGCTTCCTCCGGCCGCCGGGCGGCGGCCAGCGACCGCGCGTACCGGGCGGTGAAGACACCACTGTTGCGGCGGGACGCGGAGCCTTGGACCTGGTCCCACAAGCGCACCGCTTCGGCCCCGAGACCGAGACGCGTGTAGCAGGTGGCGCGCTGGATCTCCAGGTATGAGGAAGTATGGGGGGCGTTGCCCCAGCCGTAGGGGTCGTCCATCTGGTCGATCAGTGGAAGCGCGCTGTCGAGGGCGTGGTCGACGGCCGCGCGGTCGCCGAGCAAGGCGTGCCCGTGCGCGGCCTGCTGGAGTGCCTGGACGCGGACCTTGGCGCACAGGCCGTTTCCTTCCAGGGCCGCGGTGGCCATCTCCACCGTGGTGGGGCCGTCTCCGATGTCCGTGTCCAGCATCGCGCGGTTGGCCAGTGCGTGGGCGACCAGTTGGGCATCGTGGGCGCGGTGGGAGAGTTCCAGCGTGCGGACGCTCCAAGCGGCGGCCCGACTCATCTGTCCGGCATCCTGGCAGAGCCAGGTGGCCAGCCCGGACCAAGCCGCGGCTGTCTGCCACAACTCCCGGCGCACCGAGCCGGTGGCCCGGCCTGCCACGTGTTCCAGCACTTTGAACTGCGCTGTGACAGTGGCGCGGTGCCGCGGGCCCTGCACGGCGTCCTCTCTCCAGTGCCCGTCCAGACGGTCGCGGAAGTAGTCGACGGCCTCGGGCGGCACGGGCGAGTTGGGGCTCACTGGCAGTGCGGACAGCGCGAGGCCGCCACTGTCGGTCAGGAAGGTACGCCGGTCGATCGCCATGCCCACGTCCACTTCGAGATCGGCCAGGACCGCGTCGATCGGGTCCGTGACGCCCGTCAGCTCATCGGAGGACATTCCGAGAGCCCCCGCGATGAACGGTAACCAGTCGACAGGGCGGCGCCCACCGTGCTCGTAGCGTTTGATCTCGGTGCGGGTGAGTCCTCCGGATGCCAGTCCGGCGAGTAGATTCGCCCGCCTGGCCAGGGCGTTCTGGCTCAGGCCGAGGGCGATGGTGCGGGCGCCCGTGGGCTGCGGCGTCGGCAGGGAGTGGGCGCCGTCCGTCGCGGAGGCGGCCGGGTGGGCGGGAGGGTCTGGACGGTTGGACCGGAAGCATGGCCGGTCGGCCGAGGCGGAGCCGGAACGCGCGCGGCTAGCGTCCTTCTCGGCAGGTGACCCCACGGAACCCCACGGAACCCCGCGGAACCTCACAGAACCCCCACGGAGAGGAATGCCCGATGGACCAGCGCACGTCAGAGCGCAGCGCCGGCGCGACCACCGAGTTCGAGAGGGACGTCTTCACGCTGTTGCTGGAGACCGTACGCACGGTGGCCAAGCAGGAACGCGACGACATCGGTACGGAGAGCCTGCTGAGCGCACTCGTGGCGGGCGACTCCGCCGCGGGTTCCGCGATCGCCCCCGGCATGAAGGCCGCGGGCACCCTCGGCGGTTCGATCGGCGTCCGGGGGACAGCCGTGTGGATCAGCGACGACGCGGGTGACGGCACGGCGGGGAGCCCGGACGACGAGCGGGAGGTCGACGCGTTCTGGCGAGAGGTCCTGCACGAGGAGGCCAAGAGGCTGCGCTGGAAGAACCGGAAGAAGGCGGACGACGAGCGCGGCAGCCTTGAACTCCCGCCGATGACCGGCGCGTTGCGGGCGTGTCTGCGCAAGGCGCTGGAGGCCGCGCGGGAGGAGGGCAGCATCTCCGTGCGCGTCCGCCATGTGGCGCGCGCACTGGTCGAGCTGCCCGACACACGTGCCCGCGAGGCGTTGGTGGTGGAGAAGCTGGACGTCGCGGCTGCCACGGCCGCGCTCGACGCGTTGCGCGGGAGCGACGAGACGCCCGAGCCCGGCCCGGTGCTGGTGCTGCGCAAGGCGGGGACCTTCGGGAAGAGCGGCAATCCGCTGGCCCGGAAGTTCTTCGCCTGGATATTCGGGGGCGGCGCCGGATTCGGCTCCGCGGTCGTGGGCGTGGTGGGCACGGAGGCGCGACGCGCTGCGGTGCGGCGCGGGGTGCCGGAGCAGGAGCCCGTCGACATACTGCTGGGCATCCTGGGGCTGGACCGGGCGCTGACGGTCGCGGGGCGTGAGCTGCCCGAGAAGCTGACGGGCGCGAACCAGGGGGCGGAACTCCTGCGCCGGTACGGCGTACGGCAGGATGCTGTCGCCCGGGTGCTGCTGCCCACCACCGGGGTCGCGGCGGGGGAGCCCCCGGAGATCCGCGGCGGCGCCGACTTCGAACGCAGGCTCCTGCACGTCACAGAGTTCACCGCCTCCGCCCAGGACTCGCCGACGGTCGGCACGACCCACCTGCTGGCCGCGCTGCTCGACGAGACCGGTACGGACGCGGAGTCCGCGGCGGAGATCGAGCGTGTGCTGACCGAGGCGGGCGCCGACGTCGCCGGGCTGCGGGCCGAGCCAGAGCTGCGGGTTCCGGGAGGCGCCGCACGAAGTGCCTGACGCTGATGTCGCGGCGGTTCGCCGACGCGTACGACGAGAGCGCCTGAGCATCGGTGGAGAACGGCACCTGCACGGAGCAGCACGGCGCCGCGCAGAGCCGCACGCAGCCACACGGAGGAAGAGACCATGAGCCCGGCAGTGCGACCGCGACCGCGACTGCGGCCCCGCCCCTGGAAGCGGGTGCGCGGCGAGACCGTCGCGATCCGGGAGGCGGTGCGCGCCGCGCCCCGGCGGACGGTCGTCACCGAGTCCGTACTCGCCGGACTGGTCCTGCTGTGCTCGCTCGTACCGGTGCCACTGACCCCGGCGCCCCACCCGGTGACGGCGACCCTCCTGGGAGTGTGGACGGCGCTGCTCGTGCCCGCGCGGCGGAGGTACCCGGCCCTCACGGTGCTGGGCTGCGTGCCGGTGGCCGCCGGGGACAACGTGTGGGCGGCGGCGGTGGTGCCGTACGTCGTGTGGTCCGCCGTGCGCCGCATCGCCCCCGCACGGCGCGCCTGGGCGGTGGTCGGGGCAAGCTGCGTCGGTGTCGTGCTCGTGCTGCTCGCCGCCCAGTCCCTCACCGGGCTCCCGGAGATGCCGTATCTGGCGGGCGGCCTCGGCATGGGCGCGCTGTTCATCCTGCTGCCCGCGCTGTCCGGGCTGATGCTGGCGCGTCGCCGCCCGCTGACGCGGCTGCTGCGGGAACGCAACGCCTACCTCGAACACGCCCGCTTCCTCACCGACGAGGCGGCCCGCATGGAGGAACGGGCGCGCATAGCCGCCGAGATGCACGATCTGCTCGGTCACCGCATCAGCCTCATCTCGGTGCACGCCGGAGCCCTCCAACTCGCCGCCGAACGCCAGGCGCCCCCGCTGGCAGCGCAGGCCGGACTTCTGCACACCACCGCCGGAACGGCCATGGAGGAGCTGCGCGGCATCCTCGGCGTCCTCCGTCACCAGTCCGGCGACGACACCGGCGAGCGGGGGACCCGCGAGGATCTCTCGGCCCTGGTCGCGGCTTCCCGCAGCGCGGGGGTCGACGCCGAACTGCGCTGGGAGGCGACCGGGCCGACGGAAGCGGAAGCGCGCACCAGGCAGGCCGTCCACCGCGTCACCCGCGAAGGACTCACCAACGCGCTGAAGCACGCGTCCGGCGCGCCCGTGCGCGTCACGTTCCACGACGAAGGGGACACGGTGGTGGTCGCCGTCGTCAACGGCGCCCCGCCGGTGCCCCGCTCGCCCGGGGGCGGGAGCCGCAGCGGACTCGTCGGCCTCCAGGAGAGGATCAGCCTGCTCGGCGGCACCCTCCACGCCGGACCGCGTCCGGAGGGCGGCTTCGCCCTTTCCGCGCGGATACCCGTCCGGCCCGAATCGCCGCCCGTGCCCACCGCCGCGCCGAGGTCGGTGTCCGACGGGTCCGACGGGTCCCACGCGTTCGACGAGTTCGACGGGACGGGCTCCCGCCCCCCGCTGCCCACGGATGTCCTCACCTGGCCCCGCCTCCTGGGCGGCGGCTGCGCGGCACTGCTGGTGCTGCTGCCGACGATCGGCGGCACCATCGCCCTGCTGATCATGGCGGTTCTGCGCTGAGTTCTAGACTGAGCCGATGATCCGAGTCCTGATCGCCGACAACGAGGCATTGATGCGTGCCGGTATCAGGCTGATCCTGGAGAACGCCGACGAGGTCCGCGTCGTGGCCGAGGCACAGGACGCCCGTGCGGCCGTCGAAGCCTGCCGTGCCCACCCCGTCGACGTCGCCCTCCTCGACATCCGGATGCCCGGGGACGGCATCAGCGCCCTCGCCGAGATCATCCGGCACTCGTCCCGCACCCGGGTGGTGATGCTGACGGCCTTCGGCGAGGAACAGACCGTTGCCTCAGCGCTGCGCGCCGGAGCCCACGGCTATCTCCTCAAGGACACGGGTCCGCGCGACCTCATCGACGCCGTACGCCGCGCCGCCGCCGGAGAACCCGTCCTCGCCCCGCAGGTCACCCGTCAACTGGTCGAATTCCGGGCCAGGTCGGGGCATGGCAGCGAAGCCGCCGCACGTCGGATCGCGGATCTGACACCGGCCGAACGCGACGTCCTCCGGCTGCTGGGCACCGGCCTCTCGAACGCCGGGATCGCCGCACAGCTCCACCTCAGCTCCGGCACGGTCAAGGCCCACATCAGCAGCATCCTCACCCGCACCGACTGCACCAACCGCGTCCAGGCGGCGGTACTGGCGCAGGAGGCGGGCCTGCTCGCCCCGGGCGGACACCTCGACGCATGACGGCCGGGCTGTCCCGGCACGGGTGCCCCGGCACGGGGTCCGGGTGCCGGTCGCCGTCGCACCCACGCCGGGACGTGGGGCCCGTCCCCTGGACCGCTGCCGACGGTTTCCCCAGGAGACGGGGGCTTTATGGGGCGGGTGCGACGGTGGTCAGTTGGAGCCCGCGTCCGCCGACGAGGGGTGCGGTGAGGATGACGGTGCGGCCCTCGTGTGCCAGGGCCTTGCCGATACGGGTGTGGCGGGCCTGCCACCAATGCCGGGGCGCGAGGAGGGTGGACAGGCAGTCGCGGGCCTCCCCGTCTACGGCGATCCGCTCGCCCTTCTCGCGCAGGCGCAGGGGTTGCTCCAGATCGGTGGTGGGTGGGGGTCACGGTGCGCGCACCACACGCAGGGCGGGTGGTGGTTCGTCACCCGGCTCGGGCTCGACGGGTTCGGTGTCGGTGCGGTGTTTGCCTGCGCCGGTGAAGACGGTGATGGCGCGGGCGACGGTCTCGCCAGTGACGTGGGCGCGGATCGCGGCGAGGGGGAGGTAGGCGCCGTGCCGGGGGCAGAGCCACACTGGTTCGTGCCACGGGTAGCGCGCTGTGGGCAGGTAGCGCACGACAGGGCCCACGTGGCGGTCGCCCTCCACCTCACACTGGGGGCGGCTCACCGGTCCGCCGCCATGCTCGCGGCACGGGCCTCGTCCTCGGCGATCGTCTTCGCGCAGCCGTCGCAGACCTTCACGGGGACGGTGCGCGTACGCGTCTGCGGGCTCTCGCCCCGCTCATCACCCGAGTACAGCTCAAGGACAACCTGCGTACCGGGCGCCTGGCGGCAACGGAAACAGCGCTCGGCGGCCCGCCGCGCACACTCCTCGCAGATCCGCACAGGAACAGTGCGCGGGCCTGCCCCGTCCCCGGACATGACGTAGATCTCCACCGTGCCCGGCCGCTGGCGGCAACGGACGCAACGCGGGCTCACCGCCCGGCTCCGCTCTCGTGCGCGCGGGGCCCGTGTTCGGCACGGATCACCGCATCCAGCACCACGTACAGCAAGCGCGCATCCGTCAGCCCGTGCGGGTCCCAGCCTCGCACCCAGTGTGTGAAGGACGACCGCGTGCACCAGCCGGGCGGAACCGTCACATGCTGCGTGACGCTGAGCAGTTGCACCCACGAGGTCTCGGGGATGCTCCACCCGGCTGTTGTGCCGGGCGGCACCAGCCAGGTCAGACGGTGCCCGTACGGGTCACGGATCACAGCCCCCGACTCCCGGCCGAGCCGCGCCAGCGCCCGATCCCCCAGATATGCCGGGACGATGGCCGCGTCCCAAAACACTCCGGCAGGCAGTAACTCGGCGGCCACCCCCGTGGGCGGTGTCCACGGGCGCGTGGGCGAGTCTGCGATGGCGTCCATGACGACCCCTGTAGTCGGCGCGATCAGTTCGCTACCGACCGTAGGGACGCGGGCACAGCCGAGGGGGCACAGATCCTGCCCCCGATGCTGCCGGTTCTCAGGCGGCCAGCACGCCGATCTTCACGGCCAGCTCCGCCGCGCGGCGACGCCGCTCCGGGCTCTTGGCCTCGGTCTCCTCCAGCACGATCCGTCGCGCGTAGCCGTTGTAGCGGATCGTCTCGGGCGCCGCCTCGAACGCCTTGTCCAGTGTGGCGAGCGCGGCTTCGGGCTGCCCGTCGAGCTGGTAGCCGCGTGCCTCTTCGATACGGTGCCGGGCCCGGCGCGGCCGGGACTTGATGGTGGTCGCGTCGGCGGCGGCGGCCTGCCGGACGCTCTCGCCCCCGGCGTGCAGTTCGACCGCGACCGTCACCGCGTGCGCGCCCATGATGGCCCGCGAGAAGCTGGTGACCGGGTGGTAGTAGTCGCCGGGGAGGCGCTGCGCCTTCTTGCGGGCCTTGTCCCACCAGCCCCACGCCGAGCCCGTGTCGCCGCGCCGCGCGGCCGTGTACCCGGCCTCGAACTCCAGCGCGCCGACGATGGCCAGCACATCGTCCGGCGCGTCCGGCAGCAGCGGTTCCAGGTGGGCCAGGGCCGCCAGGGTGACCGCGTCGGCCGCGTCGTAGTGGGTGGCTCCGCTGTCGCGGTGGGCCTGGGCGGTCAGCCAGGCTGCGACGCCGATGGCGTGCGGGTCCTCGGATTCCTGGGCCGCGACCATGCCGCGCTCCGCTACCCGCCACAGGAGGCTGCTGTCGGGCTGGTAGGCGAGGAAGAACTGGGACAGCGCGTACACCTCGGACAGGACCGCTTGCGCCGCCCGGCGATCGAGAGCCGAGTCCGCCTGCCGTACCGCGAGTTGGGCGTCGTGGATCAGATCGGGCAGCAGTTTCCCGATGACTTCCCTGTGGTTCTTCGCCTCGTGGCGGGCCGTCCACGCGCTCGCCAGGCGGGCGGCGAGATGTGCGGGCGCCGGCGCGGCCCGGTCCGTCCCGGCCGGGAACGTGTTCACGGCAGCGGCCACCGCGGGCAGCCGCGCGTGTCCGGGCCCGACGAACAGCATCAGCTCACCATGGGCCGCGTTTCCCGTGAGTTCGGAGAGCGAGCGCACGCGGAGGATCTCGGCGATACGCAGGATCATGGGCAGCTTCGGTGTCTGGAGCCGCCCGTTCTCGATCTGCTTGACCCAGCTCGGTGACATGCCCAGAAGTCCCGCCAGCACGGTGCGGGGTATGCCGCGTCGCTCACGCAGGAGCTGCATCCGCTGACCGAACGCCAGCGGCTCGGCGTACGGGTCCGGGGTGACATCTTCAGACGACACGGCCTTGCCCCTTCTCTGCGCGACTGGACACTGCCAGGGTATGGCGCTGGCCCGTTTCATGGGTGAACTCGTCACACGCACGCGCCGCGCTCCTGAGCGCGCACCCGTCGCCGAGCTGGCAGTATCGATCATCCCCACCTGCGCAGACCTCATCGCTTGCTCCAGCGCAGCATGTACGAAGCGGGCCCTCTCCACACTGGCCCGTACTCGCGAGGTGGTCGCTGGTCACAGGTCGAAGGCGCCCGAGGTGACCGACTGGATCGAGGTGTCCCGCCGATGGAGCTGAAGCACCACACACACGCTGACGCACGAGACGTCCGCTCTCTGCTGCTCGACCTCCACGACACGGCGTACTCCGACAGCACGGACCCGTTCCACTCCCGGGAACGCTTCTCCGGGTACGTGGACCGATGGTCGGCGCGGGAGGACTGGCAGTGCGTGTCAGGGTGGGAGGGCGGTACTCCGGTCGGATATGCCTACGGCTCGAAGTTCAAACCGGGTGGCTGGTGGAAGGGAGCGCGCCGCCCCGAAGGCGTTCGAGGGAAGATCCTGGGCCTGTCGGAGCTGTTGGTCACTCCGCAGTGGCGGGGAAAGGGCCTCTCCCGGATCCTTCACAATGCGCTGCTCGACACCCAGGACATCGACTTCGTGACCCTGCTGGTGGAACAGAGGAAGCCTCGCGTGCAAGCGATGTACGAGAAATGGGGCTACACGCGGAGGGGCGAGGTGGAGCAGTTGGCCGACGCTCCGCCTTATGCGGTCATGGTGCGTGACATGAGGCTGTGAGCCAGTCCCCGCCCGCTTGCTGTACGTGCGCCAGAATCGTCAGGGCCACGCCCTCGCCCAGCCGCCCAGTGATCGGTTCCGTCACATGGACGGCCTCCCCCGCAACCTCCTCCTGGTCACACGGATCTTGCCCGCGTCAGAACCGCGCACCGCACTTGGGCGCGGAGCACGGAGCACGGAGAGAAGCACAGTGCGCGTCACAGCCGTTGGACGGTCGGGACGAAGCAGGACGGCACCGCAGCCGACACCAAGGTCGTCGTCTTCCGGCAGGGCACCACGCTCGCGGGGTTCTCCTCCTTCAACATCGCCTCGGTCTCCCGTGGTGAGGCGTACGAGCAGCCGACCGCGCTCATCGACGCGCAGGCCGCCAAGCTCCGCTGACCCGGACGAGCGCGGTCGGGCCCGCCCCCGCTCAGGACACGGTGCGCAGTTCGTGCGGGGTGTTGTTGAGGCGGCGGGCACCGTCCTCGGTGACGGTGACGATGTCCTCGATACGGACGCCGAAGCGGCCCGGCAGATAGATGCCCGGCTCGATCGAGAAGCACATGCCGGGCACGAGTTCCCGCTGTTCGCCCTCCACCATGTAGGGCGGTTCGTGCGTGGTCAGGCCGATGCCGTGGCCGGTGCGGTGGATGAAGAACTCGCCGTACCCGGCCTCGGTGATCACCGCGCGGGCCACGCGGTCGATCTCCTGGCAGGCGACGCCTGGCCGTACCGCCTCGAACGCGGCCTGCTGCGCGCGGCGCACCACCTCGTGC
Organism: Streptomyces daliensis; assembly: GCF_054782395.1. Taxonomy (NCBI): domain Bacteria; kingdom Bacillati; phylum Actinomycetota; class Actinomycetes; order Kitasatosporales; family Streptomycetaceae; genus Streptomyces; species Streptomyces daliensis. Next base: position 68,714 of record NZ_BAAGSO010000119.1, read on the forward strand.
ACCTCCCGCGCCTCCGGTGCGACGTCCTCGCCGACGTGCACGGTACGGGTGGTGTCCGAGCCGTAGCCGTCCTTGAGGCCGCCGAAGTCGAGGACCACCATGTCGCCCTCGGCCATGACGCGCTCCCCCGCCTCGTGGTGCGGGCTGGCGCCGTTCGGGCCCGAGCCGACGACGGTGAAGTCGACCTGGCTGTGCCCGTACTCGCGCAGCAGCGCGGCCAGGTCGGCCGCGATGTCCGTCTCGCGGCGCCCGGCGAAGGGCACGTCGAGGATGCGGCGGTACGTCTCGTCCGCCGCCGCGCCCGCGGCGGCGAGCCGCTCCAGTTCGTCGGCGCCCTTGACGGCGCGCAGCATGGGCAGCGACTCGCTCAGCGCCGTGAACGCGCTGCCCGGCACCACCGCCTGGAGCGCCAGCAGGTGCAGGGCCCAGGCGCCGTCGGAGATCCCGTATCTGCCGTGCGGGCGCAGCCGTGGGGCGACGGCCGCGTACGGGTCGCGGCCGTCGGTCCAGTCGGTGATGTGCGCCGCAGCGGCGCCGGGCGCCGCCTCCGCGTCGGGCCGCTCCAGCGCGGGCACGACCAGCAGCGGATCGGTCTCCGGGGTGAGCACCAGCCCCGTGAAGCGTTCGGTGGCCGCGGTGGGCTGGTAGCCGGTGAGGTGGACGAGGTCGGGACCCGGGGTGACGACGAGCCCGTCCAGCCCCTCCCGGCTCGCGGCCTCCACCGCGCGGCGCATGCGGTGCGCGAAGTCCTCCAGGGTGAACGGCGTCGGCGACGGCATGGGGGCGGCTCCCAGGTGCGGTTCGAGGGGTGGTGACCGACGTCAGTCTGCCGTCACGGGGCGGCGGACACGAGGCATTAAAACGGCGACGTCGGAATAGGCGCCCCGCGCCCGCCGTTCCCCCACCGATGACCGATTCGTCCCGCGACGCGCGTCACGACGCACGTCATGACGCGCCTCGCGACGCGACCGTACGCGAACGGCTGGCCGCCGAGCGCGCGGGCACGCACGCGCAGATCGCGGCGCTGAGCCGGGACTTCGACGCGATCGTCGAGGCGAACGCGCTGGTAGCCGTCGACGACGAGCACGACCCGGAGGGGTCGAGCACCGCCTTCGAGCGGGCCCACGTCGCCGCCATGCTCAGGCAGGCCCGGGAGAAGCTGGCGGCGCTGGACCTCGCACTCGAAAGGCTGGAGCGCGGCGACTACGGGCGGTGCGAGGGGTGCGGCGAGCCCATTCCCGCCGAGCGCCTTGAGGCGCGGCCGACGGCGCGGACCTGCGTGCGCTGCGCCGCAGCGCGCCCCTGACGCCCCGGTCCCGGCCCCGGCCCCGGGAAGCGCGCCCCGCGTGACGTGCGCTTCGCCACATACCGCCCCACATCCCGCGTTCCTCGTGCGGGAAACTCGCCGTACGCGCCCGACGTTCCGTACGGTGCGGGACGACAGAGGGAGGACTCCATGGTCGGGCTGCGCCTGGGACCGCTGCTGCGGTATGTGGACGAGGACACGGCGACGGTGTGGGTCGAGACGGCAGGCCCCTGTGAGGCCGAGGTGCGCTGCGACGGCACGACGGCGGGCGGCAGCGCCCGCACGTGGCACGTGGCGGGGCACCACTACGCGCTGGTCACGGTCGTCGGCCTGGAGCCGGGCACCGAGACCCCGTACCGCGTGCTGCTCGACGGCGAAGAGGTCTGGCCCCTGCCTCCGCCGGCCGCCGGAGCCGGATCCGGGGGCACCGGCACCGCGTTCCCGCCCAGCACCATCCGTACGCCCGCGCCCGACACCACAGAGCTGACGCTCGCCTTCGGCTCGTGCCGCTGGGCCGCGCGCCCCGCCGACAGCTCACACGACCCCGTGGGCCCTGACGCGCTCGACGCGCTCGCGCAGCGGGCCATCGCGAGCGGGGGCAGCGCCCGCCCGGACGTGCTGGTGCTCCTGGGCGATCAGGTTTACGCGGACGAGACGTCAGAAGCGGTCAGGGAGAAGCTGGCGCGGGGGCGAGATCTGAGCGAGCCGCCCTGGGACCAGGTCGCGGACTACGAGGAGTACACCGAGCTGTACTACGAGTCCTGGCTGGACCCCGAGGTGCGCTGGCTGCTGTCCACCGTGCCCAGTTGCATGATCTTCGACGACCACGACGTGATCGACGACTGGAACACCAGCGAGAGCTGGCAGCGCGACATCCGCGCCACGAGCTGGTGGCGCGAGCGCATCCTCGGCGGCCTCACCTCCTACTGGGTGCACCAGCACCTGGGCAACCTCTCCCCCGGCGAGCTGGCCGAGGACCCGCTGTTCGCGTCCGTACGGGCCGCGGAGGACGGCGCCGAACCGCTGCGGAAGTTCGCCGAGCACGCCGACGCCGATCCGGTGAACGTGCGCTGGAGCTACCGCCGTGACTTCGGCAGGGTGCGGCTGCTGATGGCGGACACCCGCGCCGCGCGCGTCCTGCCCGAGCGGGAGCGCGCCATGATCGACGCGCGCGAGATGGCGTGGCTGCGCGAGCAGGCCCTCCCGCGCGACCCGGGCGGCTCCGGCGAACCCGGCGATCCCGGCGAGTACGACCACCTCCTCATCGGCACCTCCCTCCCCTGGCTGCTGCCGCCCGCGATCCACGGCGCCGAGGAGTGGATCACGGCGCTGTGCGGGGGCGCACGGGGTCCACGCTGGGCGCGGCTCGGCGAGCGACTGCGCCGCGCCGCCGACCTGGAGCACTGGGCCGCCTTCCCGCGCTCCTTCGAGGCGCTGACGGACCTGGTCAAGGAGGTCGCGACGGGCCCTGGCGCGCCCGCGACGGTGTGCGTACTGTCCGGCGACGTGCACCACGCGTACATAGCCGAGCCCCGCTTCCCCGACGCGGAAGGGGAACCGGAAGCGGAGCCGGGAGCGGGGGCGGGGGCAGGACGGAGCGCCCCCGCACGCGTGGTCCAGCTCACCTGCTCGCCGATGCACAACAGCATCCCCGCCTTCATGCGGGCCGGTTTCCGCTTCGGCTGGAGCGGCGCCGGGCGCCGCCTGGGCAGGGCGTTCGCGCGGCACGGGCGCGTCCCGCGCCCCTCGCTGAAGTGGCGGCGCACGGGCGGGCCGTGGTTCGGCAACCAGCTCATGACGCTGGCACTGAGCGGCCGGGGCGCGGAACTGGCGCTGGACCAGGCCCGCGCCGGTGACGTGGACGCGGGCACGGCGACGGGCGCGGGAGGCCCCGCGCATCCCGCGCCCAGGGCCGTCACGTCCCGTTCCTGGCTGGAGCGGGTGCACACCCGCGCCCTGGCCTCCCCCGCCCCTTCCCCCACCTCGCTCGCCGAGTGAGCAATCCCACACCGGACGGGGATGTTCCGGAGTAGGGGGTGACGGCGAGGGGCTGAGCGGCATGATGGTGCGCACTTCACCGCCCCGCGCGTCGCAAACGCCCCAGGAGAGAACACGTGGCCCAGCACCACGCCATAGCCGTCGTCGGCGCAGGACCACGCGGAACGAGCCTGGTGGAGCGGCTCTGCGCCTCCGTACCCGAACTCCTCGCACCCGGCGACCGGCTGACCGTCCACGTCATCGATCCAGATCCGCCGGGCGCCGGCCGGGTGTGGCGCACGGCGCAGTCGGGCGAGCTGCTGATGAACACCGTCGCGTCCCAGGTGACGCTGTTCACCGACGACAGCGTCGAGGCGGAGGGGCCGATACGCCCGGGGCCGAGCCTCTACGAGTGGTACGCGCGGATCGCGCCGGGGCGGCTCGGCCCCGACGACTACCCGACGCGCGCCCTCTACGGCGCCTATCTGGAGTGGGTCTTCGCCGAAACACTCCGCACCGCGCCCGAAGCGGTGACCGTACGGACCCACGCGGCGCGGGCGATCCGCCTCACGGAAACGGCACCCGCACCGGAACGGGAAGCGGGACCGGAACCGGAACCGGCGGCGTCGGCTTCGCCGGGCGGCGCCGCAGCCCCCGCTCCCGGCACCCAGCGGCTCGACCTCTCCGACGGCACACACCTCTCCGGCCTCTCCGCCGTCCTCCTCGCGCAGGGCCACCTCCCCACCGCCCCGGACGCGCGGGAGCGCCGCCTCGCCGCGTACGCCCGCGAACACGGCCTGACCTACCTCCCGCCCGGCAACCCGGCCGATCTGACCGCCGAGCTGGACACCCTCGCGCCCGGTGCACCGGTGCTGCTGCGCGGGCTCGGCCTCAACTTCTTCGACCACATGGCCCTGTTGACCCTCGGCCGCGGCGGCCGTTTCACCCCCGCCCCCGCGGGCGGGCTCCGCTACCTCCCCTCCGGCCGCGAACCCCGCCTCTACGCGGGCTCGCGGCGCGGCGTCCCGTACCACGCGCGCGGCGACAACGAGAAGGGCGCGCACGGGCGTCACACACCCCTCCTGCTGACCGCCGACGTGATCGAGCGCTTCCGCAAGCGCGCCGACGCGGGCGACCCGCCGGACTTCCTGACCGAGGTGTGGCCCCTCGTCGCGAAGGAGGTCGAGACGGTCTACTACGAGACACTCCTCGCCGCCGAAGCGCCCGGTTTCCGCCCTCGCTTCCTCGACGTCGCGCACGGGAGCGCCGAGGAGGACGCGCTGCTGACGGAGTACGGCATACCCGGAGCGTCGCGCTGGGACTGGCGGTCCGTCTCCCACCCGCACGCGCGCCGCGGCTTCACGGGCCCTGACGACTTCACCCACTGGCTGCTGGACGCGCTGCGCGAGGACGTCGCCCAGGCGCGGCTCGGCAACGTACGCGGCCCCGTGAAGGCCGCGCTCGACGTCCTGCGCGACCTGCGCAACGAGCTGCGCCAGATCGTCGACCACGCCGGGCTGGCGGGCACGTCGCGCCGCGAACACCTCGACCGCTGGTACACGCCGCTCAACGCCTTCCTCTCCATCGGCCCGCCCCGCCGCCGCATCGAGGAGATGGCGGCGCTGATCGAGGCGGGCGTGCTGCGGATCGTCGGCCCGGGGATGGAGGTCTCGACGGCGGAGGCGGAAGCGGAGGCAGAAGCGGGCACGGGCGCCTTCGTGGCGCGCTCGCCTGCCGTTCCCGGCTCGCGGGTCGTGGCCGGGGCGCTGATCGAGGCCCGGCTGCCCGAGCCCGACCTGCGCCGGACCGCCGATCCGCTGCTGGCCGGTCTGCTGCGCGCGGGCGCGTGCCGCCCGCATCTGGCGGACGGCTACGAGACGGGCGGCCTGGACGTGACGCGGCGCCCGTACCGGCTCGTCGACGCGCGGGGGCGTGCCCATCCGTACCGGTTCGCCGTGGGGGTGCCGACGGAGGGGGTGCACTGGGTGACGGCAGCGGGGGCGCGTCCCGGGGTCAACTCCGTGACGCTGACGGACACCGACGCCGTGGCCCGCGCGGCGCTGCTGTCACTGGGGCATCGGAAGGTGTCCCATGCACAGGTGGTTGAGCTTACAAGTATTGATAGGTAATCCTTAACCTGCGGCGATGGATTCTCCGTCCATGGTTCTTCATCGCTGGTTCTTCATCGCCGGTTCTCCATCGATCGGTTTCTTCATCGCCCGGTTCTCCGTCGTTCGGTTCTCCGTCCCCAGACCGAAGGAGCCACCTCCATGTCCGCATCCGCGCCGCTGTCCCCAGCAGCCTCAGCGCACTCCTCGCCCAACTCCGCCCGGTCCGCCGACCCCGCCCTGGGCCCGCTCGCCCGGTTCGGCGCGACAGCCCAGCCGTACGTCATCGCCGGGTTCCGTGCCGTCGTCGGCGGCCTCTTCGCCTGCCACGGCGCCTCCAAGCTCTTCGGCGTCATGGGCGGTGCGATGGGCTCGCAGGGCGGGACCGTGCCCCAGTTCACCTGGCCAGGCTGGTACGCCGCGGTCATCGAACTCGTCTGCGGCCTGCTCGTACTGACCGGCCTCGGCACCCGCGCCGCCGCGCTGCTCGCCTCGGGTTCCATGGCCTACGCGTACTTCAAGGTCCACCAGCCCGAGGCACTGTGGCCCATCCAGAACCAGGGTGAACTGGCCGCCGTCTTCTGCTGGGCCTTCTTCCTGCTCATCTTCACGGGGCCCGGCGCCCTCGCCCTCGACGGCCTCTTCTCCCGTAAGGGCCGCGCTGAGCGCGCGGCCCGTACGGGTCGCGCGGCGGCCTGACGGACAGAGGGCACGCGGACGGGTGGGGCGCCCACCTCACCCGTCCGCACCTGCGCCCTGTGACCTGCGATCTGCGCCCTGTGACCTGCGCCCTCGCCTGAGCTAGCGGGCGCCCGAGATGAAGGGCGCCGTGAAGCAGGCGACGCGGTCGCCCGCCTGGCCCGCCTCGCCGCGTCCCGTGTGGGTGGCGTGCTCGTGCAGGACGAGGGAACGCGCCTCGCCCTGGCGGAAGTGCCACTTCTGGCTGGTGCTCGCGCGGCCGTTGCCCTTGTCGTCGGTGGTGAGGTCGAGCCAGACCTCGTTGTGCCTGTTCGCGTACGCGGGGTCCGTCGAGGGCTGCTTCGGGTCCTTCCTGTCCTGGTAGTGCGGTCCCGAGGCGTCGGGCGCAGCGCCGCACGGCTGGGTGTGCACATGGACGCCGTAGGTGTGGCCCGGCCTGACGCCGTGCACCTCCGCCTCGATCTCCATCCCCTGCCCGGTCACCTTCTGCGCCACCCTGACGCGCGCCCCTGCCGGAACCAGGGTCGGATCGTGCGTGACCGCGCGGGGCTTCCGCGCCCCCTCGGCCTGCGCGAACACGGCGCTCGCGCGCATCCACCGCGCGGACTGACCGTCGAGGCCGCCGCCGACCAGACCGCCGAGGAGGGCCGGGGTGCCGTCCGCGGCCCCGCTGGGGCCCGCTGCCGGATTCGCGGGACCTGCCGGACCCGCCGGGCTCGCCGCGCCGGTCGCGAGCACGGCCGCCAGCACGACCCCGGCCCCCACACCCGCCGTTCTCACCTTCCCCCTCGCTCCCGCCTTCGCCTTCGCCTTCACTCTCGTCTTTGCCATCGCCATCACCATCGCCGAATCCTCCACCGCTGTACGCCGCCCTTCGACGGCCCTCCACTGCTGTCCGTATCCGGTCGAACGCTGTCGGGTACGTCCGGGTCACGGCCATGCGTATCCCTTCTGCGAATGAGATCGGCGCCACGCCTCCCCAGCGGCTCCCAGGGGGTTACGCGGGCGTACGCTGTACGGCGGTAAACGGAAGTGAAGTCTTTTCGGGGCAAGGGAGAAACGGGGCGCGGCGTGCTGGAAACCCTGGGTTCCGTGACCGCCTCCCCGTGGATCTACGCGATCGTCGCGGCCTCCGTCGTCCTCGACGTCTTCGTCCCCCTGCTGCCCAGCGGGGTCCTCGTGATCACCGCGGCGACGGCCGTCGCGGGCACCACGGCGGCCGACGCCGCCGACCTCCCGAGCCACGCCGCGCGGCACGTCGCCGCCTTCCCCCACCTCCCCGAGATGTTCGCGCTGGTGCTGTGCGCCACGGGCGCCTCGGTCCTCGGCGACCTCGTCGCCTACCGGCTCGCCTGGCGTGGCGGTGACCGCTTCGACCGCGCCATCGCCCGCTCGCGCCGTCTGACGCTCGCCCAGGAGCGGCTGGGCCAGGCGCTCGTACGCGGCGGAGGCGCCCTCGTCGTCCTCGCCCGCTTCGCGCCCGCCGGACGCTCCGTCGTCAGCCTCACCGCAGGCGTGGCACACCGGCGCGCCGCCGAGTTCGTGCCGTGGTCGGCGCTGGCCGGGCTGGCGTGGGCCGCGTACAGCGTGGGGCTCGGCTACTTCGGCGGCAAGTGGCTGGGCGGCGCGGGCTGGCTCGGCACCGTGGTCTCGGTGCTCGCGCTCTTCGCGGCCGGGACGCTGGCCGCGTACATGATCAGGCGTGGCCCGAAGGACGAGCCGGTCCCGGCGGCCCAGTAGTCACCGGCGGTCCGGTAAGGGGTGCCCGCCTGGGGGCGCGTCCCTTACCAGGCGGCCCCCGTCGCCCCGTACCGGTGGTGCGAGCATGGCCGCATGAGCGATCCCCGTACACACGCAGCCGACACCCCCGCCCCCGGCCCCGGTTCCGCTCCCGGACCCGCGCCCGTCTGGCAGGTGCGCCCCGAGCGGCAGGGCGAGCGCGAGGCCGTACGCCGCGTCAACCTCGCCGCCTTCGAGACCGCCGAGGAAGCCGACCTGGTGGACGCGCTGCGCGAGGACCCGGAAGCCTGGCTTCCGGGGCTCTCCTACGTGGCCGTGTCCGCGCCGGGCGCGCTGGCCGGGCCCCTGGGCGAGCCCGTCCCCGAGCCCGGCGAGGGCGGGGACGGGAACGAGAACGGGGGCGAGGTCGCCGGGTTCGCGCTGCTGACCCGTTGCCACGTCGGCGACGTACCCGCGCTCGCGCTCGCGCCGTGCGCCGTACTGCCCGCGCACCAGGGCAGGGGCGCGGGCAGCGCCGCGATCCGGGGCGCGCTCGACGCGGCACGGGAGGCGGGCGAGCGCACGGTGATCGTGCTCGGGCACCCCGCGTACTACCCCCGCTTCGGCTTCACGCCCTGCGCGCGCTTCGGCATCACCCCGCCGTCCGGGCAGGAGTGGCCCGACGAGGCGTTCCTCGCCCTCTCCCTGGACGGCGGCGACCCGCCGCGCGGCCCGGTGCGGTACGCGGCGCCCTTCGGCATCTGAGCCGTCCACGAGCCTCGGCCCTCCTCCCGCCCTCGTCTTTCCGGGACCCGCGCTCCGGGCCCGCGTCCGTGCGCCGTTCGCGACGATGCCGTGCCGCACCCATTGACCCTTAACCGGTTCAGTGCTTGCATCCCCGGCCATCGACCTGAGCGACCCAAGCGGCCCCACGGACGAATCGACGAGGTCTGCCATGCGCCCCACACGCACGCACCCCCGCACACGCCCACACGCACGCAGGACGAGGAAGAGGAGGGCCCTCGCCCTCGGCGTCGCCGCCCTGTTACTCGCCGGAACGGGCGTCCCCGCCGCCGTCGCGTACGAGGAACACGCCCCCTCCCCCGCCTCGACGGAACCGAAGCAGTCGGCAGGAACCGGTTCAGCTCGCGCCGCCGCCCCCGGTGCCGCCGCCACCCCCGGCGAACTCGTGTCGTATCTGAAGAGCATCACCGGCAGCCGCACCGTGACCGGCCAGCACAACAAGGAGCCGCTCTCGCAGCCCACCCAGTACACGGAGCAGGCGCACGGGATCACGGGCGTCTACCCCGGTCTGTGGGGTGGTGAGTTCGGCTTCGGGGCGAGCGATCTGGACGACCGGCAGACCATGGTCGACGAGGCGAAGAACCAGTGGAACAGCGGCTCCCTCGCCGCCCTGACCTGGCATGTGTGCCCGCCCACCCGAGGCTCGTCGTGCGGCTGGGAAGCGGGCACGGGGATCATGGACGAGCTGTCCGCCGACCAGTGGACCGAGCTGACCACCGACGGCACGGAGCTGAACTCCGCCTGGAAGCGGCGCCTGGACGAGATCGTCCCGTATCTCCAGCAGTTGGAGGACGCAGGCGTGCCCGCGCTGTTCCGGCCGCTGCACGAGATGAACGGCGACTGGTTCTGGTGGGGCGCGCACGGCGGCGACCACGGGACCCGCGCGCTGTACCAGCTCACCCACGACTACCTCACGCGGGAGAAGGGCCTGGACCACCTGGTCTGGGTGTGGAACGTGGACGCCAAGGGAGCCGCCGGGCAGATGCCCGACTACTACCCCGGGGACGCGTACGTGGACGTCGTCAGCGTCGACGCCTGGAACGACGCGGGCTTCCCGAGCGGTGAGCAGTACGCGACGCTCCAGGACCTCGCGGCCGGCAAGCCCCTGGCCCTCGCCGAGGTCGGCCGCATCCCCTCGCCCTCCGACCTCGCGGCGCAGCCGGAGTGGACGTACTTCATGGTCTGGTCCGAGATGCTCACCGACCCCGTGTGGAACACCCCGGAACGCATCCGGGAGACGTACGCGCACGAACGCAGCCTGAACCAGGGCGAGCTGGGCGTCGGCGGCGCCGCGCCCCGATGACCCGCTACCGGCCGAGCACCACGACGTACCGCACGCATCGCACCGCACTGCCAGAACTCTCCTACTCCAGCGAGGGAAGAGCCGATGACAGCACGCCGCGTCCGTACGACGGGCCGTTCCCGTACGGCCCGAGGGGTCCGGGTGGCCCGGCTGGCCCCGGGCGACTCCCGCCGCAGGCGCAGGGCCGCCGCCCTGCTCGGGGCCGCCGCGCTCGGCCTGACCGCCGCCGCGTGCGGCGGCTCGGGCGGCGGCGCTTCGAGCGACCCCAAGACGCTCACCGTCCTCTCGCAGTACGTGAAGTCGACCCCGGGCGGCAAGGTCTTCCACGAGGAGGCCAAGGCGTTCACCGAGGAGACCGGCATCAAGGTCAAGGTCGTCGAGGCCGGTGAGGACCTGGACGAGACGTACGAGACCTCGCTGACGGCGGGCAAGGAGGCGGACATCGTCTTCGTCAACGTCTACGACAAGTCCCTGGGCTGGTCCAAGAACGGCGCCACCGTCGCCGCGACGGACTACATCGAGGACTGGGGCCTCAAGGACAAGGTGCTGCCGCAGGCGCTCACCGAGTGGACGGACTCGGACGGCAAGCTGATGGGCTTCCCGTACGCGGGCTTCAGCTGGCCCGTCTGGTACAACACGGCGCTGCTGGAGAAGGCCGGGGTGGAGGAGATTCCGGCCACGACGGACGAGCTGATCGCGGCGGCGAAGAAGCTGCGCGCCAAGGGCATCGCACCGATGGCGGTGGGCGGCAAGGACTGGAGCGGTCAGAAGGTGCTCTCGCAGGTCGCCCAGGCGTACTCCACAGCCGCCGAGACGCGGAAGCTGTACGCGCAGGGCGGCTTCTGCGCGTCGGCCGACGCGATGAAGGGCATCGAGCTGTTCGTGAAGCTGCGCGAGGCGGGCGTCTTCATCGACAAGGCGCAGGGCTTCACGTTCGAGACGATGCAGAGCAAGTTCTGGAACCGGCAGGCGGCGATCATGTCGCAGGGCTCCTGGGCGCTGGCCGAGGTGCCGGAGAAGACGGCGGAGCAGACGGTGATGGCCGGGCTGCCGATCCCCTCGGGCAGCACCTTCGACAAGCCGACCGCCTTCCGCGGCTACACCAGCACCGGCTTCTGGATCAGCCCCAACGGAGACAAGAAGGCCGACTCGGTGAAGCGGTTCATCCAGCACTTCTACCAGCAGGAGGTGGCCGAGCGGTTCCTCGACGACGCCAGCATCATCACCTCCGTCGAGCTGGACGAGAAGCGGCGCGCGACGGACGACGACCTGCTCGACCAGTCCCTCAACGACCTCCCCGCCAAGGCGGACTTCGCGCAGCTCCCCGACCTCCAGATCCCGGCAGCCGCCAACACCCCGCTCGTCCAGGCGACCAGCCTCGCCTTCGGCGAGGACGCCGACGCGAAGAAGATCTGCGCGGCGATGGACCAGGCGTACAGCGGAGTCAAGTGATGGCGGCGGCCCCCTCCGCCGTGGCGGAGCGTGTTTCGCCGCCCGACGGCCGCAAAGGGGACGGCCGACGGTACGGGCGGGGCGGGCCCTCTCGCGCGGCAACGGACGCGAGAGGACGCAGGGGCGCGAGTCCCACGCTGTGGGCCGTTCCCGCGCTGCTCTGGTACGGCGTCTTCATGGCGGGCCCGCTCGTCGCGATGTTCGTCATCAGCGGCAACGAGTGGGCCAGCCTCGTCGCGCCGCACCGCTGGATCGGCTCGGCCAACTACGGGGACGTGCTCGCGGACCCCGTGTTCTGGGACGCACTGACCAACACCCTGATCCAACTGGCCGTGGCCCTCCCGCTGATGATCCCGCTCGCCTTCATGCTGGGCTACTACCTCCAGCTCAAACCCCCGGGCCACCGGCTGCTGCGCGTGCTCTGCTTCACCCCCGGGCTGCTCTCGCTCTCCGCCAAGGCCATGATCTTCTTCGGGATGCTGGCACCCGACGGCGGCGTCAACGGGCTGCTGACCTCGGTGGGCCTGGAGTCGTCCACCACGCCCTGGCTGGCCGACCCCGCCACCGCGCTGGCCGCGATCATCGCCGTCGACGTCTGGAGCGGCATCGGCTACACGGCGGTGCTGTTCGCGGCGCGGCTCGCCTCCGTGCCCGAGACGGTCTACGAGGCGGCGGCGCTGGACGGCGCGGGGCACTGGCGGCGCATGTGGCAGATCTCGTATCCGGTCTGCAAGGACTTCTTCGGCGTCGCGACGATGCTCCAGTTCCTGTGGACGCTCTTCAACTCGGCGGCCACCGTGCTGATGCTCACCCAGGGCGGCCCCGGCACCGCGTCCACGACGCTGTCCTTCCTGATGTACCAGAAGGCGTTCCTGCAACAGAACATCGGCTACAGCCAGGCCGTCGGCACCCTGCTCTTCGTCCTCGGCCTGCTCGGCATGGTCGTCATCCGACGGCTGCTCCGGCAGAACTACTGAGGGGAGGCCGGGCCATGGCACACGCCACACGCGGCGCAGGCACCACAGGCGCCGCGCGGCGCGGACGCGTCCCGCACGGGAAGGGCCTCATCGCGGGCCACGTCGCCGCGTGGACGTACGCGCTGCTCCTGCTCGTCCCGCTCTACTACCTCGTCGTCTCCTCGCTCAAGGACAACCAGCGCGTCCTGACCGACCCGTTCGGCCTGCCCACCCAGTGGCTGACGGACAACTTCGTCCGCGCCTGGGAGCTGGCAGCGCTCGGCCCCGCGCTGGGCAGCTCGGCGCTGATCACCCTCGGCGCGGAGGCCATCAGCCTTCTGCTGGCCTTCCCCGCCGCCTACGGGCTCGCGCGCAGCGGCGGACGTACAGCGGCCGTCGTGGAGAAGGTCTTCGCGCTCGGGTTCCTCATCCCGGCCTTCGCCGCGCTGGTGCCGACGGTGCTGCTCGCGGTCGAGCTGGGCATGTTCCAGACCCGCGCCTTCCTGGTGCTGTTCCTGCCCGCCACCTCGCTCCCCCTCTCCGTCATCCTGCTGACCCAGTTCCTGCGCACCATCCCGGCCGAGCTGGAGGAGAGCGCGCTGATGGACGGCGCGGGGCGGCTCACCGTGCTGCTGCGCGTCTATCTGCCGCTGTCGGTGCCGGGGGTCGTCACCGTGGCGATCCTGAACTTCCTGGGGTTCTGGAACGAGTACCTCTTCAGCCTCGTCATCCTGGGCCCCGACCCCGATCTGCGCACGGTCCAGGTCGCGCTGCCGTCGCTCACCTCGGCGGTGATGGTGCAGTACGGGATACTCTCCGCCGCCTGTCTGATCACGCTGGCTCCCGTCTACGTCGTCTACACCGCGCTCCAGCGCCGCATGGAGGCCGCCCTCGTCGAGGGGGCCGTGAAGTCGTGAACCCCGAGCACCTCTCCGAGCACCGCCCCGAGCATCCCGTCGCGCCCCCGAACCGCGTTCCGCGGACGAACGGAGACCGTTTGACGCTCTCCCCCGTAAACGGGGGAGATTCTTACGGCTCGCGCCGTGAGACTTCCTGTTTCATCACCGACTGCCCGCCCGGAGAACTCCGTTGAGGTCTTACACCAGCTCCGCAGGCTTGGACCGCCCGTCCGGCGGCAAGCAGGTTCTTCGCCGCGTTCACGTCCCTGTCATGGGTCGTGCCGCAGCCCTCGCATGTCCAGGTGCGGACGTTGAGCGGCATCTCCTCCTGGAGGGTGCCGCAGGTGGAGCACAGCTTGGACGAGGGGAAGAAGCGGTCCACGACCACGACCTCTCGCCCGTACCAGGCCGCCTTGTACTCCAGCATGGAGCGGAATTCGCTCCAGCTCGCATCCGAGATGGCTCGGGCGAGCGTGTGGTTCTTGACCATGTTGCGCACGGTCAGGTCCTCAATCACGAGCGTTTGGTTTTCGCGCACGAGTCGAGTGGTGAGCTGGTGGAGCAGGTCGCGGCGCCGGTCAGCGATGCGGGCGTGCACCCGGGCGGCCTTGCGCCGCGCCTTGGCCCGGTTGTTGCTTCCCCGGGCCTTCTTCGCGAGGTTGCGCTGGGCCTTGGCCAGGCGAGCGCGGTCCCAGCGTTCATGTCGGGGATTGGCGATCTTCTCCCCGGTGGACAGGGCCAGAAGGTGCGTCAGGCCGACGTCGATACCGACCGCCGTATCCGTCTTCGCCAGCGGCTTCACGGATGCGTCGTCGCACAGCATGGAGACGAACCAGCGTCCGGCCGCGTCCTGGGAGACAGTCACCGTCGAAGGGCTCGCCCCTTCGGGAAGGGGCCGGGACCACACGATCTCCAGCGGCTCGCGCATCTTGGCGAGGGTCAGCTTCCCCTCGCGGAAGCGGAAGCCGCTGGTGGTGTACTCGGCGGACTTCCGGGACTTCTTCCGGGACTTGAAGCGCGGGTACTTGGCCCGCTTGCCGAAGAAGTGAGTGAACGCCGTCTGCAAGTGCCGCAGGCACTGCTGAAGCGGCACCGAGGACACGTCGTTGAGGTAGGCCAGTTCCCCGGTCTTCTTCCACACCGTCAGCATCGCCGAGGTCTGGTGGTAGTTCACCCGCTCCTGCCGCGCCCACGCCTCCGTGCGTGCGGCGAGAGCGAGGTTGTAGACCTTGCGCACACAGCCGAACGTGCGCGACAGCTCAGCCGCCTGCGCATCGGTCGGATAGAAGCGGTACTTGAACGCCCGCTTCACCTGGCCCGTAGTCACGCTCACAAACTAGCGAGACTGCGACTTAAGACCAAACCCGCGGGGCAGAGCACCGCCTTTCGCCCCGGCGGCGAAACCCCGCTCGTTGCCCTGCTCCGCAGGGATCCGATTCCTCCCCGCCCTCAAGGACGGGGTTTCCCCGGAGGTACCCGATGAAGGACGTCACGCCGCTGTGCGAAGGCTGGACGCTGCACCACGAGACGCCGTGCCACGAGGGCCGGTCCGTGCCCGCCACGCCCGCCACCGTCCCGGGCTGCGTCCACACCGACCTGCTGGCGGCGGGACTGATCCCGGACCCGTACCTCGGCGAGAACGAGCGCGACGTCGCCTGGGTGGGCCGCGCCGACTGGACGTACACGACGACGCTTCCCGCGCGGCAGCAGCCGTCCCCCGCTTCCCCCGAGTACGAGCACGAGCGCACCGACCTGGTCTTCGACGGGCTCGACACGGTCGCCGCCGTCACCCTGGGCGGGCGCCTCCTGGCCACCACGCGCAACATGCACCGCAGCTACCGCTTCGACGTCACCGAGGCGCTCCGCACCGGGACGGACCGGACCCTCGCCGTCCGGTTCACCTCCGCCTACACGGAGGCGGAGTCCGAGCGGGACCGGCTCGGCGACCGCCCCAACTCGTATCCGGAACCCTTCCCCTACCTCCGCAAGATGGCCTGCTCCTTCGGCTGGGACTGGGGCCCGACCCTCGTCACCGCCGGGATCTGGAAGCCGGTGCGTCTGGAGCACTGGTCCACCGCACGCCTCGCCTGCGTCAGGCCGCTGGTGACGGTGGAGGCCGACGGCACCACGGGCCGCGTCGAGGCGCACGTGGAGATCGAGCGCGCCGCCTCGGGCCAGGGCCGCCCGCTGACCGCCGAGCTGCGGGTGGCGGGTGTGCGGGCGACGGTGCCGGTCGCCCCTGACGCGACCGGCACCGTCGTCACGCTGCGGGTTCCCGACGTGCGGCTGTGGTGGCCGCGCGGGCACGGGGAACAGCCGCTGTACGACTGCGAGGTGACGCTGCACGGCCCGGCGAAGGAGGGCCCGGCCGAGGACGGCACCGGGGGCGCCACCCTCGACTCCTGGACCCGGCGCGTCGGCTTCCGCACCGTCGCCCTCGACACGTCACCCGACGCGCACGGCACGGCCTTCGCCCTCGTCGTCAACGGCCGCCGGATCTTCGCGCGGGGCGTCAACTGGATCCCCGACGACACCTTCCCGTCCCGCATCACCCCGGCCCGTTACGCGCACCGCCTCCGCCAGGCCGCCGAGGCCAACGTGGACCTCGTCCGCGTCTGGGGCGGCGGACTCTACGAGTCCGAGGCGTTCTACGACGCCTGCGACGCGCTCGGACTGCTGGTCTGGCAGGACTTCCCGTTCGCCTGCGCCGCCTACCCGGAGGAGGAGCCGCTGCGCTCCGAGGTCGAGGCGGAGGCCCGCGAGAACGTCACCCGGCTCGCGTCCCACCCGAGCCTCGCCCTGTGGTGCGGCAACAACGAGAACCTGTGGGGGCACGAGGACTGGGACTGGAAGCCCAGGCTGGGCGAGCTGAGCTGGGGCGAGGGCTACTACCTGGACCTGCTGCCGCGCGTCGTCGCCGAGCTGGACCCCACGCGCCCGTACTGGCCCGGCAGCCCCTGGTCCGGCTCGTGGGACCACCACCCCAACGACCCCGCGCACGGCACCCACCACTCCTGGGAGGTGTGGAACCGCACCGACTACGCCGACTACCTGCGCGACGTACCCCGGTTCGTCGCCGAGTTCGGCTGGCAGGCGCCGCCCGCCTGGGCCACGCTGCGCCGCGCCCTGCCCGATGACCCGCTGACCGACCCCGCCTCCCCCGGCATGCTCCAGCACCAGAAGGCGGCGGACGGCAACACCAAGCTGGCCCGCGGCCTGGCCCGCCACTTCACGGGACGGTCCGGCAGCGTCGCGGAGGGGTCCTGCACCGTCGCGGAGGGGGCCGGGGCCACGTCGTCGTCCGTCGAGCGCGAACTCGGCTTCGACGCCTGGCACTACCTCGCCCAGCTCACCCAGGTACGGGCCGTCTCCACGGGCATCGAGCACTGGCGCTCCCACTGGCCGCGCTGCGCGGGCACCGTCGTGTGGCAGCTCAACGACTGCTGGCCGGTGACCTCTTGGGCGGCGGTCGACGGCGACGGGCGCGCCAAGCCCCTCCACCACGAGTTGCGGCGCCTCTACGCGGACCGGCTGCTGACGTTCCAGGAGCGCGAGGGGGCGCTGACGGTCGTCGCCGTCAACCAGTCCCGTACGGAGTGGAGCGCGCGTCTCGTGCTGCGCCGCCACTCGGCCTCGGCCGACGGTGCCGTGCTCGCCGAGTCCACGCTGCCGTTCACCGCCGGACCCGACGCGGTCGCTGTGGTGCCGCTGCCGCCGGAGACGGCGGGGCTCGGGGACGCGGCGAAGGAGTTCCTGACGGCCGAGACCGAGGGCGTCGCCGAGGGCGGGACCGGGACCGACGGCCTGCGGGCCCTCCACTTCGCCTGCCCGGACAGCGAGTTCGCCTGGCCACGCCCCCGTATCGACGTCGCACTCGCGCCCGGCGACGAGGAGAGGGACGGAACGAAGCTGGTCGTCACGGCCCACACCCTCGTACGCGACCTGCTCCTCCAGCCCGACCGGCTCGCGCCCGGCGCGGCGGCCGACCACGGCGTCCGCACCCTGCTGCCCGGTGAGAGCGTCACCCTCACCGTCACCGGCTGGCCCCGGCCGAGCGCCGAGGCGGCCCGCACGGCGCTGTACTGCGTCAACGCGCCGGGCGGCCTGGCCCGCATGGCCCCGCTGGGCGACGTCGCGGCCACGGGCGGCCCGGCCGCATGACCACCCGCCGCGCCCGCCGCCCGGGGCCTGCCGCGGGCCGCCGCGTCACCATCAACGACGTGGCGGCCCGCGCGGGCGTCTCCAAGGGCGCCGTCTCCCTCGCGTTCAACAAGCGCCCCGGTGTCTCCGACGCCACCCGAGCGCGCATCTTCGCCGCGGCGCGCGAACTGGGCTGGGCCCCCCACCTCTCGGCCCGCTCCCTCTCCAACTCCAAGGTGGACACCGTCGGCCTGGCCATCGCCAGACCCGCGCGGATGCTGGGCCTCGAACCCTTCTACATGGAGTTCATCTCCGGCATCGAGAGCGTGCTGAGCGAGCGCTCCTGCTCCCTGCTGCTGCGCCTCGTCCGCGACCACGACGAGGAGACGGCACTCCAGGAGACCTGGTGGCGCTCCCGCCAAATCGACGGCACCATCCTCGTCGACCTCCACCAGGACGACCCGCGCCTCCCTGCCGTGCGGAGCCTGGGCATCCCGGCCGTCGCCGTGGGGCACCCGTCGCTCGCTGAGGATCTGAGCTGCGTGTGGACGGACGACGCGACGGCGGTGACCGAGGCCGTCCGCTATCTCGCCGCGCTGGGGCACCGGCGCATCGCGCGCGTCGCCGGGCCGCCGTCGCTGGGGCACACCGCGATCCGCACGACGGCGTACGAGGAGACGCTGCGCGCCCTCTCCCTCTCCTACCGCCGCACGCTCCCCACCGACTTCTCGGGCGAGGAGGGCGCGCGGGCCACCCGTACGCTGCTGGCCTCGGCCGACCGCCCGACGGCGGTGATCTACGACAACGACATCATGGCGGTGGCCGGGCTCTCCGTCGCCTCCGAGATGGGCCTCGCGGTCCCGGCCGACGTCTCCCTGCTGGCCTGGGACGACTCCCAGCTCTGCCAGTTGACCCACCCGACGCTCTCGGCGATGAGCCACGACGTGACCGCGTTCGGCGCCGAGGTGACCCGTCGCCTCTTCCAGCTCCTGGACGGCACCTCCCCGCCCCCGGGCCCGGTCCGCTCCCCGACCCCGTCCCTCATTCCGCGCGGCAGCATCGCGCGGCGGGATCGGTGAGGGGGCCGGGCCGGGGAGCCGGGGTGGGGGCCGACTACTCGTTCCGGTCGTGAACGCCCGGCTGCAACACCTCGTCGAGCACCTCGCGCACGGCACCGTAGGCGACATAGTTGACGGCGAAGGCAAGATCCTCGGTGCTGCCCACTTCCTCACCGACCTCCTTGAACTTCGCCTCTTCCTTGGCGGCCCAGTCCCGGGCACGACGGATCCGTTCGAGCAGTTCCTGTCCGTCCACGATGTCAGTCATCCCCGCAACGTAACCCTGAGCGTGGCCCGTAAACGGCTGGTCGGTAGGGTGACCGGTCGCTACCGGTCGCTTCTGCTGGTTCCGGGGGGAACGTATGGCACAGGACAGCGCGCTTCTGACCATCGAGGAAGGGGCGATAGAGGTAGAGGAGGACCTGAAGAAGCACCGCTTCCTCCAGCGCCTCACACTCCTCTGGTTCCTCGCCAGCGTTCTCGTCGTGGCGGGCCTTCTCGTACTGGTCAACGTCGTGGTGACGTTCGAAGCGCCGAAGCGGGGCGAGGGGGGCGGGCAGGGCCTGGCCAACGTCATGACCGTCCTGTTCGGCGGGGCCTCCACCGTGGCCGCCGCGGTCAACTGGTACCGCATGAGGTCCAAGATCGACGACCTCGTCGTCGAGCAGCGCAAGCTGGAGGCGCGACGGCGGCTCGCGCTGGCGGCTCAGGACGACGCCCGGTCCATCCCGAACGCCTTCAGCGAGTACCGCGAGTCGATCCCCCTGGTGCGCGACGAGTACCGGCGGAGCGCGGACCGCTACCGCTCCCGCCACAACCGTTTCCAGTTGACGGTCATCGTCGGCTCGATCCTCACCTCCGTCGCCACCACAGCGGCGGCCGAGGAGGGCATCTGGAGCTGGCTCGCCGTCTCGACAAGCGCCCTGGTCAGCATCTCCGCGGGCATCATCTCCTACTACAAGTTCCGCGAACGGAGCCTCAACCTCCAGCAGACGGCGGACGCGATCGACCTGGAGCTCCAGGCGTACCGGCTGGGCATCCGCCGCTACAAGGGCGTGCCCCCGGCCGAGGCGTCGGCGACCTTCGCCGAGGAGGTGGAGCGGCTCCGCGAGGAACAGCGCAAGAAGGAACTGCAACTGGAGCAGCCTCCGGAGATCTCGCCCGACGTCCACTCGTCCCCGAGCCAGGGCCGCCCCGCGCAGATCTGACCGCTCATGGTGGTTCCGCTGACGGGTCTGACCTCGCCTGGCACGCCGCGCCGTCACTTCTTCCGCCGCTTGCGGCCCTTCTTCTTCCGGCGCTCAATGGTGTACGCCGACCAGTCCCCACGATGCAGGTAACACCGCGACGCACCCACCATCGCCAGGTTCCGGCACCGAGTCCCCTTCTCGGTCATCGCCCCACACCTAGACTGCGTCCCCACAACGGACCACCTCCCGCCCAGGCTGCCTCCAGTCCAGCTCCCCCGGAAGGCGCGTACCGGTCGCACGGAATGCCCGGGGGCGCAGACGGTCAGGGCCGACGGTGAACCGACACCGCGTACGCTCCACCCGCGTAGGGCTCGCGGTCCCACGTCGCGTACCGCGCCTCGGGCGTGAGCCCTGCGGCCACGCAGTGCGCGTCGTAGTCGTCGACGGTGTAGCCCCGGTCCAGGGAGAAGCCCGCCACCAGGCGACCTCCGGCCCGTACGTGCGCCGCGACCCCGGCGACCAGGGCCGGTTCCGTGCCCGGCGGGGTGAACAGGGGAACGTTGCCCGCCATCACCACGACGTCGAAGGACCTGCCGAGGTCGAGGGCGGTCAAGTCGCTCAGGTGCCAGGGGATGCCGGGCGCGAGGCGACGGGCGGTGTCCAGCATCGACGCGTCGACGTCCACCCCCACCACGTCGACCCCGTGCCGCGCCAGATCGATCGCCACCCTGCCCGTACCGCACCCCGCGTCGAGCACACTGGCCGGTTCCAGGGAGCGCACCAGCGCCGCCTCACCGTGCACGTCCCGGCCCTCGGCGGCAATGCTGTCGAACCGCGCCTGATACTCCTCGCCATCCCACGCCATACGCCCACCCTGACACACCCCCAACACCAGCCACGGCCGCCCCCAGCACGCGCCAGGGCCCCTCCGAGATCACTCGGAGGGGCCCTGACCTGCGCGTATGACGTGGGCACAACTGGGATCGAACCAGTGACATCTTCCTTGTAAGGGAAGCGCTCTACCGCTGAGCTATGCGCCCCAGGCGTAATGAGCCCACACACTACCCTGCCACCGCACCGGCCGCGCAAACCGTCTCAGGGCGCGGGGCAGGCCGGGGAGGGTGCGAACGAAACGGCTCGTGTGTTCGTTGCATGGGGGTGGGAGAATGACCACCGGTTCACTGGCTGCGGTGCGCGGGGAGAGAGGTTACGTGACGGCGATGAACGGCGGCGGCACCCGTCGCTGGAGCTGGGGCAGCGGTCGCTCGGAGAGTCAGCGGGCCGACGCGCAGGCCGCCAAGGACGCCGCCGCTGCCGCCTTCTACGAGCTGGACACCGCACAGCGCGATCTGCGGATCTCCATCGAGACCCTCAGCGCCGTCGACGACTCCCCCGCCGCCCGTAAGGCCGTCCGGGACTTCGAGGAGTTCGGAACCCGGATCGACGAGGTCAGCCACGCCTACATCACCACCGTGGACGCGCACGACCTGGACCGTGACGATCTCGATTCCGGCTCCGCCGCACGCGCCCGCGCCGAGCTGGACCGGGCCAAGCAGGATCTGGAGCGCACCAAGGCCGATCTGGAGCGGTTCGGCCAGGGCCTCGCCTCCCTCCTCACCCAGGCCGAGAACGAGCTGGCCCGGCTCGTCCCCGCCGTCGAGCGGGCCCGGCAGGGGCTGCTGGCCGCCAGCAACGCGCTGGACTCCGCGCGTGCCGCCGGGCTCCAGGCCGACGAGCTGGCCTCCCGGCTCGCGGCCCTCTCCCCCGAGCTGACCAAGCTCAACGAGGGCGCGGGCAGACACGGCATCCAGGACACCCTGCGCCGCGCCGACCGCGTCGTGCGCGAGGCCGAGGCCATCAGGGGCGAGGCCGAGCGGCTGCCGGAGCGGGCCGCCGAGATCGACAAGCGGCTCTCCTCCCTGCGTACGCGCACCCAGGCGCTGCACACCCGCGCGGGCCAGGTCGAGCCCGTGCTCAGCGAGCTGCGCCGCCGCTTCAGCGCCGCCTGCTGGCAGGACCTCCAGCAGGTGCCGGACCAGGCGGCGAGATCCGTGCGGCAGGCCGAGGAGAGGCTGGCGGAGGCCCGCAAGGCGCGCGACGAGCAGCGCTGGGCCGACGCGACGTCGCTGCTCTCGACGGTCCGCGCGCTGCTCAACACCACGGACGAGTCCGTGAAGGCCGCCGGCGACCGGCTCCAGCGGCTCAACGAGGTGTCGTTCGACCACTCCAAGGAGGTCGAGCGCACGCGTTTCGCCATCCGCGACGCGCAGAGGCTCGCCATGGCCGGACGCAGCACGCCCGACCCCCGGCACGCCCGCCCGCTGGACGACGCCGTGGAGCGCGTGGACCGCGCGGTGGCCTCGCTCACCGGCCGCCACCCCGACTACTGGCATCTGCTGACCGAGCTGGACGCGGTGAAGGAGACCGTCCGCATCGTCGTCGAGCAGATCAGGGAGCAGCGGGCCGGCCAGTAGGCCCCCAAGAACGGATGCTGCGACGCGCGACGCATCGCTTACTCTTCCGTCATGCCTCGTTACGAGTACCGCTGCCGCGAATGCGGGTCCACCTTCGAACTGAGCCGTCCGATGGCCGAGTCGAGCGCCCCCGCGAACTGTCCGGAGGGGCACGACGACACCGTCAAGCTGCTGTCGACGGTCGCCGTCGGCGGCTCCGCTTCGGCCTCGGCCGCCTCCGCAGCGCCCGCACCGGGCGCGGGTGGCGGAGGCTGCTGCGGTGGCGGCTGCTGCGGCTGATCCGCACCCCCGCCCGCGCCCACGCGCCCCAAAGGACGCGCCCTCACCCCACCGCCGCGCCCACCTCGCGCAGAATCCGCTCCCCCGCCGCCACGCCCCGCTCGGGCAGCGCGGTGATGTGGGGCGCGTGCCACCCCTCGTCGGCGAGTTCGCCGTGGCCCGGGCGCCAGCCCTCGTCCGCCGCGAGGAGCAGGTCGGCGTCGAGGAGGGAGTCACCGGCCGCGTACGTGCGCGTGGCGCCCGTACGGCGGGCGACCTCCGCGATCGCGGCGCTCTTGGTCAGCGGGCGCGGCACGGCGTAGATCTTGCGGCCCTGGAGGGAGACGGTCCAGCCGCGGGGCGCGGCCCAGTCGCCGAGTTCCTTGACGTAGGTATCGGGCAGCCGCGCGCGGTCCACCACGAGGTACGCGAACAGGTCCTCGGCCACCCGCTCCTTGAGCACCCAGCCGCTTTCTTCGGCACCCGAAGCCGTACGCAGCATGTGCGCGCGGACCTCGTCGAGCGGCGCGCACTCCGTGAGGCGTTCGCGTACGCGCGCGTGCCAGTCGGGGTCGGACTCGCCGTCGACGAGCAGGTGGCCGCCGTTGGCGCACACCGCGTACCGAGGGGTCGGGCCCGGCAGGTGGATGCGCCCGTACTGCTCGCGGGTGCGGGTGGTGGTGGGCACGAAGACGGTACGGGCGGCCAGCGTCGCCAGCAGCTCAGCGGCCGTCTCCGTCAGGTAGGAGAGCGGTTTGCTCTCGTACACCTCGACGCACAGCAGCCGCGGCGCCGCCGCGTCCGGCACGGTCAGGCCGAGGGCAGCGGCCGAGTAGATCAGCGTGCGGTCCAGATCGCTCGCGAACAGCGACGACGGCGCCCCCGAAGCGGAGCCGGACGCGGAGGGAGACGCGGCCGGAGACGCGGCCGGATGCGTGGTCATCGGGACGCCACCGCCTTGCCGTCCGCGCCGGTCGCGCCCCTCGTGAAGCGTGGATGGATCAGCCCGACGCAGCGGTACGGCAGCCCGTCGACCTCCTCCACCGGCACACCGCGCTGCTCCGCGAGCAGCCGCACGTGGTCGAGGTCGCCCCCCGCGTCGCGCCGCGCCAGCACCCGCCAGGGCACCCGGCGCAGCAGCACCCGGGTCGTCTCGCCGACGCCGGGCTTGACGAGGTTGACGTCCCCGATGCCGTACTCCTCGCTGATCCGCTCCACCGCGCGCCAGCCCTCCCAGGTGGGCGCGCGCTCCGCTTCGGAGGCGGCGAGCAGCGTCCGCGCGCCCTCGTCGGCCTGCGCACGCACCTCGCCGAACCGGGACTCGACCGCCTCCAGGAAGAACCGCGAGACGTCGGTCTCCGCCAGCTCGCGGTAGAACTTGCCGCCGTGGAAGTCGTACGGGCCGACGAGGTCGGCGCGCAGCACGGTGCGCGAGATCAGCCCGGAGACCGTGGAGTTGAGGCAGGCGGAGGGGATGAGGAAGTCCTCGCGGGTGCCGTAGGTGCGTACGCAGCCGCCCGGGTCGGCGAGGACGGCCAGCTCCGGGTCGAAGCCCTCGAACGGCGCGAGCGCGTCGGCCAGTTCGCGGGTGATGGCGCCCTTGCCCGTCCAGCCGTCCACGAAGACGACGTCGGCGGGGTCGTGCCGCTCCGCGAGCCAGCGCAGCGCGGCCGTGTCGATGCCCTGGCCGCGCACGATGGACACCGCGTAGTGCGGCAGGTCCAGGCCGTGCGCGTGCAGCGCCCAGCGGCGCATCAGCACGCCGACGGGCGTACCGGCGCGCGCCAGCGACACCAGCACCGGGCGCCGCCCGCCCCCAGCCGGCCCGCCCGGCCCGCCTCGTTCGGCGAGCACCGTCTCGGTCACCGTGCCCACGGCGCGGGCGATGCGGGCGGCCGAGGCGTCGAGGGCACTGTGGAAGAGCCGCTGGTACTCGGCGCTGGGCTGGTACTCGACGGGCAACGACTCCGCGTAGTGCGCCCCGCCGCTCTGGATCGCCTCCTCGCGCTCCTCCGTCGGCGCTTCCAGTTCGACGTCCGAGACGTCCTGGAGCAGCCAGCCCACGTCGTCGGGCGCGTACGAGGAGAACGCCGGGCCGCGCAGCGGTTCGCGCAGCGGCGCGTAGGAGGGTACGACGCACAGGAGGACGGCGTCGGTGTGCCGGGAGAGCGCCGCCAGCAGCCCGTCAGGGGCGTGCAGCCGGGGCGTGTCGCCGGCCGAGTCCGTCACGGCGACGACGGCGTCGAAGCGGCGCGAACGGTCGGCGCCGGGCGCGACGTTGTACGCGTAGCGCGGACCGTGGCCCTCCCGCGGCCTGTCGTGCGCGGGGAAGGTGAGCGCGGTGCGTATCGCGTAGCCGGGGTCGTCCACGGCGAGTGCGGGGGAGCGGGTGGTCGTGGAGAACCGCACCTCCACCCCGTCCGCCGCTCCCCGTTCCGCTTCCGTTTCTCGTTCCGCTTCCAGCTCCGCCTCCAGCGCGGTGGCGAGTCGCAGCGGCGCGTACATCAGCTCCTCGTTACCGAGGACGAGCACACGGCGGGCGTGCGGCGGCAGTTCGGCCGCCAGGCGCCGGGCCATCGCGGGGAGGACGGCTTCGAGGTGCTCGCGGTGCGCGGCGGTGAAGCCGTGGCGCCCGCCGTCGGGCAGGCCCAGGGGCCAGCCCAGCTCGACGCGCCGCACGTTCCCGACGCCGCCGGGCGTGACGGGGCCTTCCTCCGCCCCGTCGTCGGCCCGCGCCCTCTCCTCGTGGCTGTACTCCGTGACGAGGCGCTGCCCGCGCTCCAGCACGTCGTCGGGAAGGGAGACGGCGCCACCGGCCAGGGCGACGATCTCGACCCGCGCGCCCAGCTCGGCGGCGAACTTGTCCAGCTCGGCGCTGTCCGCCTCGGACCGCATGTCCACCAGCGCGACGACCACGTAGCGCTCGCGCGGATAGCGGCGGTGCAGGGACGCGACGGTGTTGCGTATGGTCCGGCCCGTCGAGAACTCGTCGTCCACGAGGACCAGCGGCGCGCCCTCCGCGAGCAGTTCCGGATCCTCCGGCAGCAGCAGATGCGAGGTGGCGTGGCTGTGCTCCTCCTCGAAGCCGCCGACGGGGGTGACGCCGCGCACCGGGCGCCGGGTCGAGTGCAGATAAGCGCGCGCGCCGACGCCGTCGGCGACGCTGTGCCCGAGACCGGTCGCGGTCTCCGCGTACCCGAGTACCACCGCGCGCGCCGCCTCCGCCTCGCCCAGCAGCGCACGCACCCGGCGTCCCAGCTCCAGGCCCGCGCCGTGCACCGTGCCGGGGCGCTGCGGGACGTGCTTGCCCAGCACCTGCGAGACGAGCAGGTGGGCGCGCTTGGGGTTACGGCGCAGGGCCAGGCCGAGCAGTTCCCGCAGGCCCTCGCCGGTCAGCCCGACGTCCAGGCGCTCCGCGACCCATTCGCCGGACCAGGTCTCCGTCGCCCCGTCCGCCATGTCTTTCCCGCTGACCGCACCGTTCCCGTCCACCGCGCCCACGCCCACGCCCACTCCGTCCACCTTGTCCGTCCCGCCACATTCACCGCGTCCGCCCCGTACAGCCTGCTCGTCGCTCACTTGACCCCCGCCGCCAGCAGCTCCACGAAGCCCACGCCCTCGCGGGCGACGCCGAAGACCTCGCCGCGCAGCAGGGTGCGCTCGGCCCAGGCGCGGTGGGGCTTCACCTCGTTCATCTTGTTCGTGTAGGCGGAGCGCAGGACTCCGCCGCCGCAGCGCTCCGGGCGCAGGATGTCCGTCGCGTCGGAGAACTCCTCGTGGCTCACGACGGACAGCGCGTGCACGGGCGCGACGTGGGAGGGGTGGATGCACGTCTTGCCCAGCAGCCCGTTCGCGCGGTCCAGCTCGATCTCGCGCAGCAGCCCGTCCATGTCGTGCGCGATGAGGTTCGTCCGCAGCTCCTCGGCCCGCCCGCTCAGGAAGGGGCTGCGCCGGAGCTGGGGCTTGAACATCCGCTCCTGGAGCCTGAAGTACTCCCACACGGGCCCCGTCACGGTGAAGCCGGTGCCGTCCGCCCTGCCCAGCGCGTTGACGACGTCCCCGATGACGGAGGCGACGAGCTGCACGTCGTAGGCGGTCATCTCGGGCGTGCGCCGCAGCCCGTAGGCCGAGCAGAAGTCGGTCACGCCCAGGCGCAGGGCCAGTACGCGGTCGCGGTACTTGTTGACCGCGCGGGATATCCCCGTCAGGGTCTCGGCACGGGTCTCCATGTGCAGCAGCTCGGGCGACTCCAGCACGGGCATCGCGAACAGCCGTCGCCCACCGGCCGTCTCGGCCTCGTCCAGCGCCTCCAGGAACGGGATGCCGCGCTCCTCGGTGAACTTCGGGAGTACGAATCCGGACACCAGCCGTGCGGCCGGACCGAGCCGGTCGACGAGGTCCGGTATCTGTTCCGGCTCCCGTACCCGGATGAACAGCAGCGGCGGCTCGTCGGCCCCGTCAGCGCCGGTTCCGGTCCCGGTTCCGGAGGTGGCGTGGGCCAGCTCGCCGAGCTGGCGCACCAGGTTCTCCTCGGCGGCCACGACCTCGGCGTCATCGATGGAGTCCTCCAGGCACAGCACCATCGAGACCACCCCACGAGCGCCCTGCCGCACCACGTCGGAGGCGAGGGAGGCACGGGTGGCCGGGCTGTAGAGCGTGGCGCCGAGCGCGGCTGCCAGCGTGCGGGCCGGTGAATCCGGTGTGAACTCGGCGGGCTCCTGGTGGAAAAGCGTCTGCCGGAGTTCAGGCGTGAGATGCCTGAAATGGCGCATGGATGCCCTCGTCTCCCCGTCTCTTTCGCAGCCGTCCGACCTTGGTGGCTGTGACGCGGCGCTGTCTTTCGGCCCGCCTCGGCAGCGCTGCCGTGGCGGAATCTGGCCGCTCATCGTACGTACGAGGGTGGGTCAAGAGTTCCTCAAGCGGGTGAAAAACACGTTACCCCTGGGTACACACGCCTCTCCCCCCGCGTTGTCGCGGAGTGCGGCTGGAGGGCAGGATGAGTCTATGACGCACGCCATGTTGAAGGGGTCGAACATCCAGCTGGAGACGTCGGCGGTGCGTGCCGTCCTGTGCTGGTCACCGGGGACGGGGGCGCCGGACGTGGACGCCTCGGCGCTGCTCCTCGGTGACAGCGGAGCGGTCCGCTCGGACGACGACTTCATCTTCTACAACCAGCCCCGGCACCCCTCGGGAGTGGTCAGGCACCTCGCCAAGACCCGGGAGTCCGGTGAGTCCGGCGGCCTGATGGACACCGTCGAGGCCGATCTGTCGGCGCTGGACGCCACCGTCGACCGGGTGATGCTGGCCGCTTCGGCGGACGGCGGCACCTTCGCCGACGTACGCGAGCTGCGGCTTCTCCTGTACGCGGCGGGGACGGAGGCCGATCCGTCGGCCGAGCCGCTGGCGCGGTTCGAGATCGAGCCGGAGACGGGCTCGGAGACGGCGATGATCTGCGGCGAGCTGTACCGCCGCGGGGACGGCTGGAAGTTCCGGGCGCTGGGCCAGGGCTACGACACGGGGCTCATCGGGCTCGCCACGGAGTTCGGCATCTCGGTCGACGAGGGCGAGGTCAGCCAGGAGGTCACCCCGCCGCACGGCACGGGCGGCGAGAACGGCCCCGAGACGACGGCGACGCCGACGCCCACACCTGCGTCCGTATCCGCGTCCGCCTCCGCCTCCCCGTCCGCCGATCCGGACGGGGACGCCACCGTGCCGTACGTGCCGGGCCCCGAGACCCTCGGCCCCCTCCCCGTGGGACCTGGGGGCGCTCCCGCGGGTACGGTGCCGAAGCCGCCCGGCGAGCCGGACTTCCCGGCTCCGGAACCGGTGCCCGAACCGCGTCCCGAACCCCAGCCGGGCCCCGAACCGCAGCCCGTCCCGGACCCGGTCCCCGGGCCAGGGCCAGGGCCCGCCCCGGAACCGCCCTCTCCGGAACCCCAGCCGCAGCCCGCGGGCGCGCACGGAGGTGGAGGCGGGGCCTTCGCCGCGGCCGGCGCGGGCGCCATGGGAGGCCCGCACGGCGCACCGCACGCGCCGCAGCCGGGGTACGGCTATCCGCCGCCCCCGCAGCAGCCGCCGTCCACCCAGCCCGCCTACGGGTATCCGCAGCCCACGTACGGCTATCCGCAGCAGCCGGACCCGAACTTCCAGTTGCCGCCCCAGGGCCCGCAGTTCCTCCACGCATGAGGTGAGGTCGGCCGGGACCGCCGGAACCGCCGGGACGCGTACGTCCCGGCGGTCGGTAGGTACGTCGGTACGCCGCGACGGGCCGGGCCCAGCCCCCGCAGCCCCGCAGACGGCGCTCCCGCAGCCGCAGCCCCCTCAGACCTTGCCCGCCTTGTAGCCGCGGCCCCACTGGAGGCCCCAGCCGTAGAGGCGGTCCAGCTCCGCCTGGAAGCCGTACACGTAGCGGCCCTCGCGGCGGACGATCAGCTCGCCCTTGTGGTGCTCCAGCAGCATCACCGCGCAGGAGCGCGCCTGCGGCGCCCGCTCGTCGAGGCCGACCTCCACGCGGGGTCCGTTGCTCGGGAAGAGGGACACGATGGCGTGGGTGCGGTCGAAGGCCGGAGTGCCGTCGTAGATATAGACGAAGATCAGCAGGCGCTTGATCTCGTCCTTGTGGTCAAGGTTGATGTAGATCGTCTCGCCGGAGGCCGAGCCGAACCTGTCGTCCCCGCTGAGCTTCACATACGGCGGGGCGTTCATGTCGCCGAAGAAGTTGCCGAGCGGCTGCACGACCCCCTTGCTGCCGTCCACCAGCTCGTACATGCACGCCAGGTCCAGGTCGACGTCGACGACGCCGTGCGTGTGCGCCTGGACGACGTCGGGCTTGAGCGACTGGAACGGATGCCGCAGCGAGGAGCTGCGGCGCGGGCGGCCCTCGATGTCCGAGCTGCGCATCCGCCAGGAGAGGTTGACCCGCATACTTCCTCTGTCGGCGCCCTGCTCGGTCAGCGAGACCATCGAGTTCCGCTTCGTCAGTTCCACCGCGTACGTCGAAGGGCCGCCGACCGTATCGAACTTCGGCCCGTGCCGCCTCATCCCCACGCCGCGCCGCCAGTTCTCCCACAGGGAGACCATCACGCACCCCCACTCGGAAACTCACCAGAAACTCACCAGGAAAAATGCTCCAACTGCGGCGGGGCGGTACCGAGGACGGGACCTCGGTACCGCCCCGCTTGGAGCGTTCCGCAATCGGACCGCTGTGACACATGCCGGGGGCTCACCCCGGAACGGGTCCCGCGCGGTCGGGTGGCGACGGCCGGGGCGCCGGGCTTCGCGGCGCCCCTGGCCCGTCAGACCTGCGAGGTGACCTCCGGCTTCTTGGAGGAGCCACCGCCGTCGTCACCGGACTCGTCGTCCTCGCCGTCACCACCGCCGTTGGCCGCGATGGCGCGGTTGCGCCGGACCGAGGACCAGAAGGAGGCGGCGATCAGGAGGACACCGAGCAGGCCGGTGATGACCTCGTTGATCTGGAACTTGATGGTGATGAGGAGGATCGCGGCGAGCGCACCGATCGCGTAGTGCGCGCCGTGCTCCAGGTAGACGTAGTCGTCGAGCGTGCCCTGACGGACGAGGTACACCGTCAGCGAACGGACGTACATCGCACCGATGCCGAGGCCCAGCGCCATCCAGAAGATGTGGTTCGTGATGGCGAAGGCGCCGATGACGCCGTCGAACGAGAAGGAGGCGTCCAGCACTTCGAGGTACAGGAACATGAAGAAGGCCGCCTTGCCCGCGAGGCCCACCATGCTCGGGTCCTTGCCCTGGCGCTTGGCCTCTTCCTCGGCCTCCTGCTCGCGTTCCTCCTCCTCTTCGAGCTTGTTCTCGAAGTGTCCGGAGAGGCCGCCGACCATCAGATACGTGATCAGACCCGCGATGCCCGCGAGCATGACCGTGCTGGACTTGTCGGCGTGGCCGCCGCCGTGCTGGTGCGCCGAGACCGCGAGGGTCATGGCCGAGACCAGCAGCACGATCAGCGCGATGCAGACGGACAGCATGTCCACCTTGCCGAGCTTGGCGAGGGGACGCTCCAGCCAGGCGAGCCACTTGTGCTCACGGTCCGTGAAGATGAAGTCGAGGAAGATCATCAACAGGAACATCCCGCCGAAGGCCGCGATGGCCGGGTGGGCGTCGGTGACGAGCTGCTCGTACTGGCCGGGCTTGTCCAAGGCCAGTTGCACGGCCTCGATGGGCCCGACCTTGGCTGTGATGGCGACGATGACGACCGGGAACACCAGCCGCATTCCGAACACCGCGATCAGGATGCCGATGGTGAGGAAGATCTTCTGCCAGAAGGCATTCATCTTTTTCAGCACACCGGCATTGACGACCGCGTTGTCGAAGGACAACGAGATCTCCAGGATGGAGAGCATCGCCACCAGTGCGAACGCTTCCCACCCCCAGAAGAACGCAGCGCAGGCGAGTCCGACGGCGGTGACGCCGAAGGACCAGCCGAAGGTTCTCAGAAGCACTGGCTACCCAATCCGCTTTACGTAAGACAGGACGATGGATTACGAAACGTTGACTCCGAAGTCTAGAGCGATGCCTCTCAGCCCAGAGGCGTACCCCTGCCCAACCGCACGGAACTTCCACTCCCCGTTGTACCGGTACAGCTCGCCGAAGATCATGGCGGTCTCCGATGAGGCGTCTTCCGTGAGGTCGTAGCGGGCCAGCTCCTGGCCGTCCGCCTGGTTGACGACACGGATATAGGCGTCGGTGACCTGCCCGAAGGTCTGCTGACGGGGCTCGGCGTCATAGATGGAGACCGGGAAGACGACCTTGTCCACCTGGGCGGGGACGAGGCCGAGATCGACCAGGACCGTCTCGTCGTCCCCGGCACCGCTGCCGCTGCCGCCGACCAGCTCGTCGCCGGTGTGCTCGACGGAGCCCTCGGGGCTCTTGAGGTTGTTGTAGAAGATGAAGTATTCGTCGCCGAGAACCCGCCCGTTCGCGCACAGCAGCGCGCTGGCGTCGAGATCGAAGGCGGCGCCGGTCGTGGAGCGGGCCTTCCAGCCCAGCCCGACCTGGACCTGGGTCAGGTTCGGTGCAGCCTTCGAGAGGGAGACATTGCCCCCCTTGGCGAGCGTGACGCCCATGTTCCGCTTCCTCTCCCCGGTACTGATGCACCCGCTGATGCATCCAGTGTGTCCACACCGCCCGGCGCCGCACACCTCCTGAACACGGAAGTCTGCGGCGCCGGGACACTGCCGTAAAGCGCGTGGGACCTTGTGATCGTTTCGCACGCACTGTTCTTTGTGGCCAAGGACGCCAAAGGCGACAAGGACGGCAAGGGACGGCCAGGGGTGTCCGCCGTGCGCCGCCCGGAGGCCCAGGCGCTTCCGCCGTGCGCGGCGCCGCCGCCGCCCGTCAGACGTTGACGCCGAAGTCCTGCGCGATGCCGCGCAGGCCCGAGGCGTACCCCTGCCCGATGGCGCGGAACTTCCACTCCGCACCGTGGCGGTACAGCTCGCCGAAGACCATGGCGGTCTCCGTCGAGGCGTCCTCACTGAGGTCGTAGCGGGCCAGCTCGTTGTTGTCGGCCTGGTTGACGACGCGGATGTACGCGTTGCGTACCTGGCCGAAGCTCTGCTGGCGGGCCTCGGCCTCATAGATGGAGACCGGAAAGACGATCTTCTCCACATCGGCGGGGACGCCGGCGAGGTTGACCTTGATGACCTCGTCGTCCCCCTCGCCCTCACCGGTGAGGTTGTCACCGGTGTGCTCGACGGAGCCGTCCGGGCTCTTGAGGTTGTTGAAGAAGACGAAGTTCTGGTCGTTCCCGACCTTGCCCTCGGAGTTCGTCAGCAGCGCGCTGGCATCGAGGTCGAAGTCCGAGCCGGTGGTCGTACGGGCGTCCCAGCCGAGACCGACGATCACGGCGGTGAGGTTCGGCGCCTCCTTGGTCAGCGAGACGTTGCCGCCCTTGCTGAGGCTGACTCCCACGAGTCCTCCTGGATATTGTTCGTAAGGAGCACCGCGTGACCGCGTGCCGTGCCCCCGTATTACGGATGCCGTCAGATCAACGAGTCGATCCTAGTGAGCGGTTCCCCCGGGCTCACAGTGTTCGCTCAGAGGGATTCCAGGGCCTTCACGTAGTCGTCCAGATCGCGCGCGTCCGGGAGCCCGTTCACCACGGTCCAGCGCACCTCGCCCGCCTTGTCGATGATGAAGGTGCCGCGCACGGCGCAGCCCTTCTCCTCGTCGAAGACGCCGTAGGCGCGGGACGCCTCGCCGTGCGGCCAGAAGTCGGAGAGCAGGGGGTAGTCCAGGCCCTCCTGCTCGGCGAATACGCGCAGGGCGAACGGCGAGTCGTTGGAGACGGCGAGCAACTGGACGTCGTCGTTCACGAACTTCGGGAGTTCGTCGCGCAGGGCACACAGCTCACCGGTGCACACACCGGTGAAGGCGAACGGGTAGAAGAGGAGGACGACGTTCTTCTTCCCCTGGAAGTCGAAGAGCGATACAGCTTCGCCGTGCTGGTTCCGCAGCGTGAAGTCCGGAGCCTTGGTGCCGACCTCGATGGCCATGGGTGGGGAGCCCCTCTCTTGGGTCTCTTGGGTGGCTTGCCTGCCTGACGGGCCCAGTCTTGCACCTCGGCGCGGCACGGTGCGGACCAGGCGCGGGGCCGGAAGCGGCACAGACGCGGGCGCGGACGCGGAACGGTGCCGGGAACGTGGGCGCCGGGAAGCGGCACGGAACGGTGCCCGGCGCGGGGCCCGGCAGCGGCACGGAACAGCGTGGGCCCCGACGGACTCGCCGTCGGGGCCCACGCCTCGGTCTCTGCGTCTCTACGCCTACGCCTCAGTCTCTGCCGTTCGGCCGGCTCTGCCCGTCAGCGCTTGCCGGAGCGGGCCGCCTTCGGGGTGACCAGGCGGCTGCCGGTCCAGTCCTTGCCCGCGTTGACGCTGCTCGTCTGGGCCAGGCCCGCGGTCTGGGCTGCCTCGCCGATCTCGCTGGGCTCCACATAGCCGTCACGGCCCGTCTTGGGAGTCAGCAGCCAGACCGGGGCGCCCGCGTCGATCATCGTGGTGGCGTCCACCAGCGCGTCCGTCAGGTCGCCGTCCTCCTCGCGGAACCACAGAATCACGGCATCGGCCACGTCGTCATGATCTTCATCGACGAGCTCCGTACCCGTGATGGCCTCGATTCCCTCACGGAGTTCCTGCTCGGTGTCGTCGTCGTAACCGAGCTCCTGGACCACCTGCCCGGGCTGGAAACCCAGCCTCGCGGCCGGGTTGGTCCGCTCCTCCGCGTGGTCCGCGGTCGCGCTCACGGATTGCCTCCTGTCATCTTTCTTGAATATGCCTGGCGCCCCGCGCGCACGCGAAGCATTGGCCGTAGTCCACACGGGCGGGACGGATCGCGCAAGTACCCAGCCCTCCATCCCGCCCAAACGTTGACGTCTCACCCCACAATGCCTGATCAACAGTGATTCACACCACAGGGATCTGGCGCGGATCAGCCGGGTTTGCCCCGGCTGGCCCACGGGGGCCGAGGCGCGGGGCGTGCACCGCGCATGCCCAGCGGCGCGCGCGGCGCGGACTCCGCCGCGCGCCGTGCGCCTACCCGGGCCGCGCGAGACCAATCGCGACCGATCGCGACCGTTAGGGGCGGGTGGGCCCTGGCGGGGACGGGCGGGCACGGGTGGGGACGGGCGAGAACGAGACAGTGCGGCCCGTCCCGCCATCCGGGGGACCCGGGGGGCCGGGGCACGTGGGGGGGCCGGGGCACGCGCGAGGGCAGGGGCGGGTACGGGCCGGACAAGGGGGCGAGGGGTGATCCCTCGGACGCCCACAACGGGATCACTGGGCGTAAGGTTGCGATTTGGCCGTCATCCACCTTCCCGGACCTGTCCCGGAATCAGCGGGAGTTACCTCTCGGTAGAGATGACGTACGCGCGGCAGCGGTACACGATGGAGGCGGCGCGACACCTATACAGAGCAAGACCGAACAGCGAAGGAACAGCGTGGCTTCCGGATCCGATCGCAACCCGATCATCATTGGCGGCCTTCCCAGCCAGGTCCCGGACTTCGATCCCGAGGAGACCCAGGAATGGCTCGACTCGCTCGACGCGGCCGTCGACGAGCGGGGCAGGGGACGTGCCCGCTATCTCATGCTCCGTCTCATCGAGCGCGCCCGCGAGAAGCGCGTGGCCGTGCCGGAGATGCGCAGCACGGACTACGTCAACACCATCGCGACCAAGGACGAGCCGTTCTTCCCCGGTAACGAGGAGATCGAGCGCAAGGTCCTGAACGCGACCCGCTGGAACGCGGCCGTGATGGTCTCCCGGGCCCAGCGCCCCGGCATCGGTGTGGGCGGCCATATCGCCACCTTCGCCTCCTCCGCCTCGCTCTACGACGTGGGCTTCAACCACTTCTTCCGCGGCAAGGACGAGGGCGACGGCGGCGACCAGGTCTTCTTCCAGGGCCACGCCTCGCCCGGCATCTACGCCCGCGCCTTCCTGCTGGACCGCCTCACCGAGACGCAGCTCGACGGGTTCCGCCAGGAGAAGAGCACCTTCCCCAACGGTCTCTCCAGCTACCCTCACCCGCGGTCGATGCCGGACTTCTGGGAGTTCCCCACCGTCTCCATGGGCCTCGGCCCCATCGGCGCCGTCTACCAGGCCCGGATGAACCGCTACATGGAGGCGCGCGGCATCGCCGACACCTCCAAGTCGCACGTGTGGGCCTTCCTCGGCGACGGCGAGATGGACGAGCCCGAGTCCCTGGGCCAGCTCTCCCTGGCGGCGCGCGAGGGCCTGGACAACCTCACCTTCGTCATCAACTGCAACCTCCAGCGGCTGGACGGGCCCGTCCGCGGCAACGGGAAGATCATCCAGGAGCTGGAGTCGTACTTCCGCGGTGCGGGATGGAACGTCATCAAGCTGGTCTGGGACCGCTCCTGGGACCCGCTGCTGGCGCAGGACCGCGACGGCGTGCTGGTCAACAAGCTCAACACGACGCCCGACGGCCAGTTCCAGACCTACGCCACCGAGAGCGGCTCCTACATCCGCGAGCACTTCTTCGGCGGCGACCAGCGGCTGCGGGCCATGGCCGAGAACATGACCGACGACCAGTTGCTGCACCTGGGCCGCGGCGGCCACGACCACCGCAAGGTCTACGCGGCATACAAGGCGGCCAAGGAGCACCAGGGACAGCCGACGGTCATCCTCGCGCAGACCATCAAGGGCTGGACGCTGGGCCCGAACTTCGAGGGCCGCAACGCCACGCACCAGATGAAGAAGCTGACGGTCGAGGACCTCAAGGGCTTCCGCGACCGGCTGCACCTGCCGATCCCGGACAAGGAGCTGGAGTCCGGCCTTCCGCCGTACTACCACCCCGGTCCGGACTCGGAGGAGATCCAGTACATGCACGACCGGCGGCGCGAGCTGGGCGGTTATGTGCCCACCCGCGTGAACCGGTCGAAGCCGCTCCAGCTCCCCGACGCGAAGGCGTACGCCGCCGTCAAGAAGGGCTCGGGGCAGCAGCAGATCGCCACCACGATGGCCTTCGTGCGGCTGCTCAAGGACCTCATGCGGGACAAGGAGATCGGCAAGCGCTTCGTGCCGATCGCCCCCGACGAGTACCGCACCTTCGGAATGGACTCCTTCTTCCCGTCGGCCAAGATCTACAACCCGCTGGGCCAGACGTACGAGTCCGTGGACCGCGAGCTGCTGCTGGCCTACAAGGAGTCCCCCACCGGCCAGATGCTGCACGACGGCATCACCGAGGCGGGCTGTACGGCCGCGGCCATCGCGGCGGGCTCGGCCTACGCCACGCACGGCGAACCGCTGATCCCGATCTACGTCTTCTACTCGATGTTCGGCTTCCAGCGCACCGGCGACCAGTTCTGGCAGATGGGCGACCAGCTCTCCCGCGGCTTCGTCCTGGGCGCCACCGCGGGCCGCACGACGCTGACCGGCGAGGGCCTCCAGCACGCCGACGGCCACTCGCAACTGCTGGCCTCCACCAACCCGGCCGCTGTGGCCTACGACCCGGCCTTCGGCTTCGAGATCGCCCACATCGTCGAGGACGGCCTGCGGCGGATGTACGGCTCCAGCGAGGAGCACCCGCAGGGTGAGGACGTCTTCTACTACCTCACCGTCTACAACGAGCCGATCCGCCAGCCCGCCGAGCCGGAGAACGTGGACGCCGAGGGCATCCTCAAGGGCCTCTACCGCTACCAGGAGGGCGAGAAGGGCACGCACAAGGCCCAGATCCTCGCCTCCGGCGTGGCGCTGCCCTGGGCGCTGGAGGCCCAGCAGATCCTGGCCGACGAGTGGAACGTCCGCGCCGACGTCTGGTCCGCGACCTCCTGGAACGAGCTGCGCCGGGAGGCCGTCGCCGTGGAGGAGCACAACCTCCTCCACCCGGAGGAGGAGCAGCGCGTGCCCTACGTGACGCGCAAGCTCCAGGGCGCCGAGGGGCCGAAGGTGGCCGTCTCCGACTGGATGCGGGCGGTGCCCGACCAGATCGCCCGCTGGGTGCCCGGCACGTACCAGTCGCTCGGCGCCGACGGCTTCGGCTTCGCCGACACCCGTGGCGCCGCGCGCCGCTTCTTCCACATCGACGCGCAGTCGATCGTCCTCGGCGTGCTCACCGAGCTGGCCAGGGAGGGCAAGATCGACCGCTCGGCGCTGAAGCAGGCGCTCGACCGCTACCAGCTCCTCGACGTCGCCGCCGCGGACCCGGGTGCCGCGGGCGGCGACGCGTAGTCCTTGCCGGACGGGCCGCACCCGGCGTCACGGGGTGGCGTGAACACCTACGCCGCCGGGTGCGGCGGCCCCGCAAGTCGCTCGCTGGGTGACGGAGCTGTGCACGTCGCGTCGCCGAGTGGGGCGGCCGTGTGCGTCCCTTTGTGACGGGGCCGCGTACGTCCGCCCGTGGAGCGCCCACGTCGCCTGATGGGGTGCCCCCGTCGGCGGGCGACGCCACATCGGCGTGCCGAGGCGTGCGGGGTGGCCCCTCGGCGGGTCACTTCGCCGTACGGGGCAGCTCCCTCAACGGGGCGCCTCGCCGCGCAGGGTACGGGTGCGGTGTGTAGGGGCGCAGGTGCGCAGGACGTGGAGGCCGGGGTTCGCCGAGGGTGGTGGCCCCGGCCCTTTGCGTTCCTGGGGCTCGTGCGGGCCGGGCCCTGAACCTTGCGCGGGACCGGGTTCTGACCGTGGGGCCTGGCCCCGCTCAGGGTCAGGCGCCGCGCAGGTCGGAGCCCGTGCCTCCCCGGGTGGGCCGGGACCGCTCAGCAGGCGTCGTCAGAGTATGCCGCCCACGCCCATCGTGCCGCCGCCCGCGCCGGTGAGCCATATCAGTGCCAGCAGCGTGTCCAGGGCGCCGAGGACCACGGCGATGAGGGCGGGGATCGAGCGGGTGCCCGTCCAGCGGCGGCCCATCGCGAGCCAGCCGCAGACGACGGCGACCGGGCCGAGGACGATGCCGAGGGTGAAGAAGCCCGCGACCGCGCAGATCAAGCCCACGATGCCAAGGGTCTCCCGGTCCGCTGTGACGCGTCCGGCGAAGGAGCCCCGGCGCGTGCGGGGGCGGGTGGAGTGCCGATAGCCCGTCATCGTCCCTCCCAGGGTTGTCGTTTCGGGCTCGGAGACCAAGTGCCCCTTTCCCCGGCCGATAGGCACGGTTTCCTCAACGGCCCGCCCCGTCCCAGCGATTGGGCGCTCTCTCGGACGCGGTGCGGTGACGGCGCCCTCCATCTCAGTTCTCCCAGACCTTGAAGGCCCGCACCCGATACGCGCCCTCGGGCGTCCAGGAGCCGGAGGGGTGGGTGCTGAACTCGGCCGTCTCGGCGCACTCCGCGCTCTGATAGACGGTGACGGGCCGCCCCGTGCGGTTGGCGAACGAGGCCGCTTCCGTGCCCTTCGGCAGGGGGACGCAGCTCTCGATGTCGACGTCACTCAGCTCGTACGTCCGCCGCTCGCCCTCGAAGCGCGCCGCCTCCCAGAGGCACAGCTCCCCCGCGCCGCACTCCCCCAGTCTCGGCTGCGGCTTCTTCGACGGGGCCGCCGACGCCGGAGGCGCCGGGGCCGCGGCGAGCTGGAGCAGGGCGCCCGCCGCCATCACGACCGCGCAGGCATGGACCGCTCGCATATGGATCACTCCCCCGTGTGCCGCACGTCCGCGCCTGTCGCGTCGTGCGTGTGATCAGCCTCGAACGGCGACGGCCGGTCTGCCAAGGGCAGACCGGCCGTTTCACCACCATGGGGCACGGAGTTATCCACAGGCTCCGAAGGATCCACAGATTCCGGGGAATTCCGGCGGCTCCACAGGCTCCCGGGCCGGGGCCACCGGTCCCGGCTCAGACGTGGACCGAGGGACCCGCGTCGTTGGAGCCGCGCTTCGTGAAGACGGCGACTCCCGCCGCGACGACCGCGACGATGCCCGCACAGGTGAAGGCGAGGCCCATGCCGGAGATGAAGGAGTCGTGCACGGCCTTCGTCATCGCCTCGGCGATCTGCGCGGGGGTGCCCTTCGGCGCGGGCGGCGCCATGCCGACCTCGGCCAGGCCCTTGAGCTGCTCTGCCTGCTCGCCCTTCAACGGCGGAAGCTGGGAGTCCGCCCACTTCTCCGGCAGCGAGCTGTCGACACGGGAGGCCATGACGGCGCCCAGCACGGCCGTGCCGAGGCTGCCGCCGACCTGCATCGCGGCCTGCTGGAGGCCGCCAGCGACACCGGCGTGCTCCAGCGGCGCGTTGCCCACGATGACCTCCGTCGCGCCGACCATGACCGGCGCGAGGCCCAGGCCCAGCAGCCCGAACCACAGCGAGGTGATCGCGGTGCCGCTCTCGGCGTCGAGCGTGGAGAGCCCGAACATCGCGACCGCCGCCACCACCATGGCGCCGACCAGCGGGATGCGCGGGCCGACCTTGGTGATCAGTGAGCCCGCCAGCGGCGAGGCGACGATCATCATCGCGGTCAGCGGCAGCAGCCGCAGCCCGCTGTCGACCGGGCTCATGCCGTGCACGTTCTGGAGATAGAACGTCACGAAGAACAGGCCGCCCATGAAACCGAAGGCCATCAGCACCATCAGCACGGTGCCCGCCGTCAGCGGCACGGAGCGGAACATGCTCAGGGGCAGCAGCGGCTCCTTGGCCTTGGTCTCCCAGAAGCCGAAGAGCAGGAAAGCGACGATCGAGCCGCCGAGGAACAGCAGCGTCTTCTCGTCGCCCCAC
Organism: Streptomyces daliensis; assembly: GCF_054782395.1. Lineage (NCBI taxonomy): Bacteria > Bacillati > Actinomycetota > Actinomycetes > Kitasatosporales > Streptomycetaceae > Streptomyces > Streptomyces daliensis. The sequence goes on from NZ_BAAGSO010000119.1 coordinate 108,239, forward strand.
GACCACTCGGGCGCCTTGATGAGCGCCCAGATGAGGCAGAACATCGCGACCGACAGCAGCACGATGCCCGGAACGTCGAAGGACCTGGGCGCCTTCTCCGCACGGTGGTCCACCAGGAGCACCACGCCCAGCACCAGGGCGATGACGCCGACCGGGATGTTGATGAAGAAGACCGACTCCCAGTTGACGTGCTCGACCAGGAGACCGCCCACGATCGGCCCCGCGGCGGTGGAGGCGCCGATGACCGCACCCCAGATGCCGATCGCCGCGTTGAGCTTCTCGGCCGGGAAGGTGGCCCGCAGCAGGCCGAGCGCCGCGGGCATCAGCAGGGCGCCGAAGATGCCCTGGAGCACGCGGAAGAAGATGACGAGCGAGACGCTGCCGCCCAGACCGATCGCCCCGGAGGCCGCGGCGAACCCGACGACGCCGATGAGGAAGGTCTGCCGGTGGCCGAAGCGGTCACCGAGTTTGCCCGCCGTGATCAGGGCTACGGCGAGGGCCAGCAGGTACCCGTTGGTGATCCACTGGACGTCGGCGAGCGAGGCGCCGAGGTCCTTCTGGATCGCCGGGTTCGCGATGGCCACGATCGTGCCGTCCAGGGCGACCATGGTGACGCCGAGCGCGACGGTGACGAGGGTGAGCCAGGGGTGCCCCCTGAGCCCCTTCCTGGCGCCCGTTATCTCTGAGTTGCGCGGTCCGGGCGGTTCCGGTGTCCCGTCCGCGACGGTGGTGGTCTGGGAGCTCATGGGGGCGAGGCTAATGTCAGCCGCTGACAATTGACAAACCGAATTATTCGCCGGTAGATGTCAGGTGTCTCACAGATATCGCGAGGGAGAAGATCAGCAGGATGAGAACCGGAGGTGGCCGAAAGTGACCGGACTGCGCGAGCGCAAGAAGCAGCGCACCCGGGACGCACTCATCCGCGCGGCCCACGAGCTTTTCGTCGCCAAGGGGTACGAGGCCACCACCGTCGACGAGGTCACCGACACCGTGGACGTCTCCCAGCGCACCTTCTTCCGCTACTTCACGAGCAAGGAGGACGTCGCCTTCGCCCTCCAGGACCTGGTCGAGCAGCGCTATCTGGAGGCGGTGCGCGAGCGGCCACCGGGCGAGGCGCCCATCGAGGTGCTGCGCCGCACCCTGGACGAGACGTGGCAGAGCATCGGCGAGACCATCCACGAGATCGTCCCCATGCAGCTCCATATGCGCATGTGGCAGGTCATCGAGACCACGCCCGCGCTCGTCGCCGTCCACCTGCGGCGCTCCGTGGAGATGGAAGAGGCCCTCGTCACGGAGATCGCGCGCCGCCAGGACCTCGACCCGGAGAAGGACCCGCGTCCGCGCGTGCTCGTCGCCGCGTACTCCGGCGTGATGCGGGCCGCCGGACGCCGCTGGGGCTGCGGCCAGGACACCTCCATGACGGCCGCGCAATGCTTCATGGAGTCCTACGTGGACGCACTGGGCCCCGCCCTCACTGACGAGTGGGCGAGCACACCCCCACGCGTGACGGCTGACGGGTAACAGTTATCAGCTAACAGATAACAGATAACAGATAACAGATAACGAAATCTGTCACCCGACCCCCACCCCTTCACCCCCAACCCCCTCACCCCCACCAAATACGGCGCGTACGGGTGCGGTCCACGCGGACGCGGCACAATCGTGCCCCGGTACGCATGAGCGAGAGGCCCGCAGAGGCCGCCGGAAGCCCTCGACCTGCGGCGGAGCAGCGCGGGGCGGCGCGGAGCCGGGGCCTGCGGCTCACCCTCGCGGGTGACTCCGTAGCGTCACGGATGACAGCACGGCCGCCCGATCTGACCCAATTACCCACGCCGAAACGTGAGATGGCTCACCGGATACGCGAGCACACAGCCGCGTCTCCTAGGGTGTCCCGCTAGTGACTTCCTTCTCCGCATTCGGCAATCCCCTGTCCGGATCCGGCTTCCCGGCGACGGGAGCCCCGGGCTCCACCGCCTGGCGCGCACTGCTCGCGCTGGCGGTGGTGCTCGTGCTGCTGGCGACGACCGGATGGACCGCGATCCGCAAGAGCGACGACACGCCGGGCCCCCGCGCCGCGGCGCTGCTCGCCTGGGAGAAGGGATCCGTCGCCGGGCGGGCACTGCCAGCCCCCGACTGGCGGCCCGGCGCCATAGCGCGCTTCTTCCGCACGCTGAGCACGGCGCAGCAGTACCGGCTGGCCGACCGATATCCCCTGGTCGTGGGCAATCTCGGCGGCGCGCCCGTGACGCTGCGCTACCGCGCCAACCACGCGGCGCTCGAAGACGCCCGCGACGTCGAACGCAAACGCATGACCGACCAGCGGCTCACCGACGAGGGGCGGAACGAGGCGGGCCGCCGTATGCACCGCTTCGAGTCGATGCTCCATCCGGGCCGTCAGATCCTCTCCTTCGACCCGACGGGGCGCGGGCGCGCCGCCGAGGTCTTCGGGGACCTGGACCGGGCCCAGAGCGTCTCCGTCGTCGTCCCCGGCGTCGACACCGAGCTGCTCACCTTCGAGAAGACCGAGCGGTCCTACTCGGCGCCCGTGGGCATGGCCCGCGCGCTCCAGGACCAGCAGAGCGCGCGCTCGCCGCAGCTGCGGACGGCGACCGTCGCCTGGGCGGACTACACCGCGCCCGTCGGCCTCGGCATGGACGCCGCCTCCGGGGACCTCGCGCAGGACGGCGGCGACCGGCTGCGGGACTTCGTGCGGGAGCTGCCCGGCGCCTCGCGGGTCGCGCTGTTCTGCCACAGCTACGGCTCCGTGGTGTGCGGGGTCGCGGCACACGAGCTGTCGCCCCGGGTCAGCGACATCACGGTCTCCGGCAGCCCCGGCATGCGCGCCGACAAGGCCGACCAGCTCGACACCCGGGCCCACGTGTGGGCCACCCGCGACCAGGACGACTGGATCGCCGACGTGCCGCACATGGAGTTCGGCGGTCTGGGCCACGGCGCCGACCCCGTCTCCCCCGCCTTCGGCTCCCGCAGGCTCGCCGCCGACGGCGCCGTCGGACACACCGGCTACTTCGTGCCGGGCACCGGGAGCCTCGCCAATTTCGCCGCCATCGGCACCGGCTCGTACGGCGCTGTCAACTGTGCCTCGAACGACCCGGGCTGCACAGCCGCCACCGATTAACGCGCGTAGCGCTGGGGAGGGGGACGCGCGGGCGGTCCCCGCATACGATGGCCCACATGGGTGACGTACTGGCTGGAATTCACTCCACCTGGGAGTTCGACACGGACTCGGTGCTCATCCGCTTCGAACGGGGGATCCGCACGCCCAAGCTCTTCCACGTGCTCGGGGAGCGGCGTATTCCGTACGAGGCGCTGAGCGATGTCGAGCTCGCGCCGGGAGGCAAGCGGGGCACCGTCGTACTGCGTGCCGTGCCCCGCGCGGGCGCCGATCCGCTGCTGGAGGCGGCGGCCGGACAGCTCAAAGAGGGCAGCGACCCCTACCGCCTCGTGCTCCCCGCCGAGCGCGAGACGCTGGCCGACTACTACGCGACGGAGCTGCGCTCGGTCCTCGGCCCCGACGCGGACAAGCCCGCCGAGCGCCACATGGTCGGGGCGCCGTCGCCTCCGCTGAGCTTCAAGGCGTACGACGGCAAGGCGACCTTCGACGGCAGCGCGGTCTCATTCCGGTGGTTCTGGACCGGGGCCTCTTCCGCGAAGTGGAAGGCCGGTGACCAGAACTTCTCCGTGGCCGAGCTGGAGGGCGTCGAGTGGCGCTCGCCCGAGGCGCTCAACGGGCATCTGCGGCTGCGGCTGCGGGGCGTCGAGGCGCCGGGGGAAGCGGATCAGGATCCGGCCTCGGTGGTGTTCGGGCTCGGGTACGGGCTGGTGTACGAGTCGCTGCCGTTCGCGGCGGCCGTGCTGGAAGCGGTGCGGGCCGTGGATCCGGCGTCCGGGGCCGAGGTGACGCCTCCGGCGGCGCCGCAGGCGGCCATGCCGGCGCGGTCCGACAGATCGGATCCCGCCGATATCGCCGACCGCATCCGGCATCTCGGCGAGCTGCACGACGCGGGGCTGCTGACGGACGACGAGTTCTCGGACAAGAAGGCGGAACTCCTCGCCGAGCTGTGACCTCGCCGGTCGGGCGAAGGAAACGGTTCGCTCGGCCGCCGTGCCGGTGCGCCGGTGCGCCGACGGGAGCGGTGCGCCTTGCCTCGCGCCTGGAAGCCGTACATCCCGCACACCCCGCACATCCCGCGCTGGGGGCGCGCCCCTCCCACCACGTACCCGGGTAGGGGGACACAGCGGTACCCAGGGGTGACGTCGACGCTTCGCCGGCGCCATACGCTGGGCGCGCCATGGCCACCACACCGTCACCGGATCAGGACCCGCCCCCCGCGCAGGCCCCGTCGCCCGATCAGGACGCGTCGCCCCCTCAGCACGCGTCGCCCCCTCACGATGCGCCCCCCGGACAGCCGCCGCCCCGTGCCGGGGGCTGGCGCGGGGCCGTCGGGGATGCCGTCGGGCGCGGGGCGCGGGCGCTGGGGGCCGCGCTCACCACGCCCTCGCGGTCCACCGAGCCCCTTCTCGCGCACGCCCCGCGCCGCTGGATGCGCTCTCTGCCGTACGTGCTCGCGTTCGGCTTCGTCGCCACCCTGATCCCCGTCACCGCGCAGGTGCTGTCCAACGACTACGGGGTCAACGGCGCCGTCTCGGGCGCGCTCGCCGTCATGCAGTCAGCTCCGCTGCTGCTGGCCGTGACGCGTCCGTTGGCGGCCTGGTGGATCGTCATCGTGGGCGACACCCTCGGCGCCCTCGTCCTGCTGGGCGCCCCCACCGAACCGGTGCGCCCCTGGCCGTGGACGGCCATGGTGATCGTCGGATACCTCGTGCTGTGTCTCGCGCTGGCGCTGCGCGAGCGGCGCAGGACGGTCGTCGCCGTCTGGTGCGTGACCGTCGCGCTCTCGCTCGCGCTCGGCTTCATCGGGCAGGACCGCAGCGAGGGCACGAACGTGCTGCTGATCGTGCTGAGCGGGACCGTGCTGCTCCTCGGCACGGCGGTGCGCGAGCGCGCCGACGTGCAGCGGAAGCTGGCCGAGCAGGAGACGATCAGCGAGGCCGAACGCTCGCGCCGCACGCTGCTGGAGGAGCGCACGCGCATCGCCCGTGAGCTGCACGACGTGGTGGCCCACCACATGTCCGTGATCACGGTCCAGGCGGACAGCGCGCCCTACCGGCTCCAGGGCCTTCCGCCCGAGGCCGCGCGGGAGTTCGGGTCGATCGCCGTCACCGCGCGCGAGTCCCTTGCCGAGATGCGCCGCCTCCTCGGGGTGCTGCGCAGCGAGGAGACGAAGGGTGAGCGGGCCCCTCAGCCGGGGCTGGACCGGCTGGAGCAGCTTGTGGAGGCGACGGTACGGGCCGGGGTGCCCACGGAGCTGTCGGTCGAGGGCGAGGTGGACGGGCTGCCGCAGGCCGTGCAGTTGTCCGCGTACCGCATCGTGCAGGAGGCTCTCGCCAACGTCGTACGGCACGCGCCCGGCGCCCGTACCACCGTGTCCGTCACCGCGCCCGCCGCCTCCGCGAAGAAGAAGGCCGTGCTCAAGGGGCTGACCGTGCTCGTCGTCAACGGCCCCTCCCCCGCGCCCGACGGGCCCCCGCTGGAAACATCAGGTACAGGACACGGGCTGATCGGCATGCGCGAGCGCGTACGTCTCGTCGGCGGCAGCCTGGACACAGGGCCGCTCCCCGACGGCGGCTTCCGGGTGGCCGCCACACTGCCCCTCAAACCGCCCCTCAAAGAGAAGGACTCCGAGCCCTCATGACCGCCGACGTCACCCGAGTGATCATCGTCGACGACCAGGCCATGGTGCGGGCCGGGTTCGCCGCGCTGCTGGCCGCGCAGGCCGACATCGACGTGGTGGGCGAGGCCCCGGACGGGGTGGAGGGCGTCGAGCTGAGCCGTCGCGCACACCCCGACGTCGTGCTCATGGACGTGCGGATGCCGCGCATGAACGGGCTGGAGGCGGCCCGCGAACTGCTGGAGCCCGCACCGGGCGTCACCCACAGGCCGAAGGTGCTGATGCTGACGACGTTCGACGTCGACGACTACGTCTACGAGGCGCTGCGCGCCGGTGCCAGCGGCTTCCTGCTCAAGGACGCGCCGCCCGCCGACCTGATCTCGGCGGTACGGGTGGTCGCCGGGGGCGAGGCCCTCCTCGCGCCCTCGGTCACGCGCCGCCTCATCGCCGACTTCGCCCGGCAGCGCCCCGTGCCCCGCGAGCGGCGCTCCCTCCAGTTGAACGGGCTCACCGAGCGCGAGACGGAGGTGCTGCAACTCATCGCGCGCGGGCAGTCGAACGGCGAGATCGCCGGTTCGCTCGTGCTGGCCGAGCAGACGGTCAAGACCCATGTGTCCCGCATCCTGACGAAGCTCGGGCTGCGGGACAGGGCACAGGCCGTGATCTTCGCGTACGAGTCCGGGCTCGTGGCGCCCGGCGAGGGCTGAGCGCCCTCTTGAGGGCCGGTCGGCTCCAGGGCCGGGGCCGACCGGCTTCGGCGCCGACCGGCCGGGCCGCCCCCTTGCGCTCTCTTTCGCCCTGCGCGCTCCTGCGCCCTTTGCGACGAGGCGGGGGTTAACCCCCTTCCCGGCCTCGGGCCCACCGCTCCTCCCCGAGGAGGGCGGCGCGCGCCACCCCGTACCCCGGTATCCCCCACGAGTTGGCTCCCCGGTGTGACGTGCCGGGGCACGTCGCACCCGCAATCTCCTCTCCGGCAGGCGGCCGGGCCCTCCGGCAGCCGCAGGAGGGAGAACCGTCATGAAGCGCAGTGCGAACCGCAACGCAAAACACAGCGCACAGCGACGGCCGCGGCAAGGGCCGCAGCGACGGCCGGGGCAGCGGCTGAGGCGCACGCTCATCGCCGTCGCGCTGGTCACGGCCGCGGTCGGGGGAACCGCTGGCTGGGCCGTCGGCTCGGAGGAGACCGCCGTCACGGGGCCACCGCCCGGCGCCGACGCCTGGCGCGCCGACACCTCGCTGGGCCGCCCGCTGCCCGACCCGGCCACCGCGCCCGCAGACGAGGTCGCGGACTTCTTCGCGGGCCTCGGCCCCGCGCGGCGCGAAGCGCTCGTCCGACGCCACCCCCTCACCGTCGGCAACCTGGACGGCGCCCCGGTGGCGCTGCGCTACGAGGCCAACCGGCAGGCTCTCAAGAGCACGTGGGAGGGCGCGAAGGCGCGCGCCACCGACCCCGGGCTCACCCTCCAGGACCACCAGCGGGCCCGTGCCGAGGCCGACCGCTACGCGGAACTCCTGGCGCCGGGGCGGCAGATCCTCGCCTTCGACCCGCGCGGCAGGGGCCAAGTGGCCGAGGTGTACGGCGATCTGGCGTCCGCGCGGCACACCGCCGTCGTCGTCCCCGGCTCCGACATCGACCTCGCGACCTTCGACAGGGGCGGCGAGAACCGCTACGGGAAGCCCGCCGGAATGGCGCGCTCCCTCCGGGACCGGATGGCGCGGCAGTCGCCCGGCACGCCGACCGCGGTGATCGCCTGGGTCGGCTACACCACGCCCGTCGGGATCGGCCCCGACGCGGCCACCTCCCGGCTCGCCGAAGCGGGCGCGCCCCGGCTGGCGCGCTTCCTGCGCGGGCTGGCCACGACGGGGGCACCGGCGCCGACCGTGCTCTGCCACAGCTACGGCTCGGTCGTCTGCGGCGAGGCGGCCCGCGACGGGGACGGTTCGACGGGCGGGATGGACCAGAAGGGCCAGAAGGGCCGGAAGGGTCCCACGGGCCTGACGCGGCAGGAGGCCGCCGGGCTCGTGGTGTTCGGCTCGCCCGGCATGCGCACGGGGTCCGTCGAAGCGCTGGGCACGTCCGTGCCCGTGTGGGCGGCGCGCGACCGGGGGGACTGGATCGGCCGCGTGCCGAACGTCGAGTTCCTGGGCCTGGGCCACGGCAGCGACCCCACCTCGCCGGAGTTCGGCGCCCGTGTCGTCAGCGCGGGGAGCGCCGAGGGCCACGCGGGCTACCTCGTCCCCGGCACCCGCTCACTCACCAACTTCGCCGCCATCACGCTCGGTGCCTGGGGCGACGTCCACTGCTCGTCGAAGGAGTGCACCCATGGCATCTGACCTGCGCCTTCCCGCCCCCGCCTCTACCCCTGCTCCAGCCCCCACTCCCATCCCCGTCCCCGTTCCCGTCAGACCCCCGCGCGGTCTACGCGACTCCGTACGCGGTGCCGTGCGCTCCATAGAGGCCCGCACCCCCGCGCACCGCGACCGCGCTATCGACGGGCTGCGTGCCCTCGCGCTGCTCGCCGTGCCGACGGGGCACTGGCTGCTGGGCGGCTTCACGCGCGACGGCGACGGCGCGCTGCACAACGCCAGTCCCCTCGCCTCCCTCGGCTTCTTCGCACCGCTGAGCTGGGTGCTCCAGCTCCTCGGGATCTTCTTCCTGGTCGGCGGCTACTCCTCGGTCCTCTCACTGCGCCGCTCAACGGCGCGCGGCGAGACCACGGGCGCCTGGCTGCGCGCCCGGCTGCTGCGGCTCGGCCGCCCCGTGCTCGGGGTGACGGCCGTGTGGGCGGCGCTGCTGCCGCTGCTGTGGGCGGCCGGGGTGCCGGGCGGCACGCTGCGCACGGCCGCTGTGCTGGTGGTGCAGCCGCTGTGGTTCGTCGGCGTGTACGCGGGCGTCACCGCGCTGACCCCGTACTGCGTGCGCGCCACCGAGCGCCTGGGCGCCTGGGCAGCGGCGCCGCTGCTGGCCGCCGTCGCCGTCGTGGACGTGCTGCGCTACGGGCCCTGGGCCGAGGCCGTGCCCTCCTGGGTGGGCATGGTCAACCTGCTGCCTGGCTGGCTGTTCGCGTACCAGCTCGGCGTCTCCTGGGGCGAGGGCAGACTCGCCCGGCGCGGCGGCGTCCTGCTCCTGGGCGGCGGGGCCGCGCTGTTCGCGGTGCTGCTGCTCGTCTTTCACTACCCGGCGTCGATGGTCGGCGTCCCCGGTGAGGCCCGTACGAACTCGCACCCGCCGTCCCTGCTGGTGCTGGCGCTCGCCGGTGTGCAGTGCGGTGCCGCTGTCCTGCTGCGCGACCGCCTGGGGGCGCTGCTGCGTCGGCCGGCGCTGTGGGCGCCGGTGGTGCTGATCAACCTCTCGGCGATGACGATCTTCTGCTGGCACCAGTCGGCGATGCTGGCCGCGGCCGTGCCCAGTGCCTTCGCCGGCACCTTCGCGGGGCTGACGACCGTGCCGGACTCGCTGGGCTGGGTGCTGGCGCGGCTGGCCTGGATGCCGGTCTTCGCCCTGGCGCTGGTGGCGATCGGCAGCGTCACCCGGCGCTTCGAGGCGCCCTGGAAGGGCGTCACGGGCGCGCGGAAGGCCGTGGCCGCGCTGCTCGCGGCGGCCTTCGCGCTCTACGCCTTCGCGGTCGTGTGAGCACCCGAAGCGGTCCGGAGCGGCCCTGCACCGCACCGCGCCAGGTCCCGCACCGCGCGGGGAGGCGGGGTGGGGGCGCTTGGGCGTGCGCCCCGCCGGTCCGTCCCGCCCCGCGACGCTACTCCCGGCCCGCGGAGCTGAAGCTCATCTCCGCATAGCGCGGTCCCGCGACCCGTGCGGCGATCGGCTCCAGCAGCACTGGCTCGTCGTCCTCGGTGAGCACGATGCGGGTGGCGGCCGTGTTCTCCTCGACGTTCTCCTCGACCCGCGAGCGCTTGCGCGTGCCCGGGACGGGGATCACCGGCAGGCCGCGCAGCGCCGCCCGCCGCCGCACCCTGGCCGACGCGATCTGCCCCGGTGCCGCCCCGTGCGCCGGGCCGCCCTCGCCGAGCCGTGTCGGCGCGGTCTTCCCGGTGTTCGCGCTCATACGGCTCATACGGGGTGCTGGGCCCGCTCCTTCGCCTCGCGCGCTTCCGCGTAGACGCCGATCTTGTGGTCGAGGACCGCCAGGGTCTCCTGGAGTTCGGCGATCCGCTCCCGCACGTCCACCCGCGTACGCACCAGCAGCCGCTCCCGCTCGGCGAACGTCCGCTCGCCCTCCCGCACCAGCTCGGCGTAGCGCACCATGTCGGCCACGGGCATGCCCGTCAGGCGCAGCTTGCCGACCAGTTCGAGCCAGTCGAGGTCCTTGTTGGTGAACCGGCGCTGCCCCGTGTGCGACCTGTCCACGTGCGGCATCAGCCCGATCCGCTCGTACCAGCGCAGCGTGTGGGCGCTCAGGCCCGTGCGCGCCGCGACCTCGCTGATGGTGTAGCGGTCCTGCCCTTCGGGCCTCCGGGGCGGAGTCTCCCGCTTCGCGCACACGTCCGGCAGCGGGGTCCCGCCCGCCGTCTCCGTCGCCGTCGCCGTCTGCGCTGCCGTCTTCGTCTCCATCACGGTCACAAGTGAACGCTACGGACTTCGAGCGCACTCCAAGCAAGCGCAAAACCGGGGCCAATTCTCCCGGGGTTAGGCTCGGGGCCATGGACAGCCTGCGGATGATCGAGAACTGGCCCGTGGACAACGCGGCGGCGGCCGTCGTACGCGCGGACGGCACCGTCGCGGGGACGCAGGGACCGGCCGGGCGGCGCTTCGACCTCGCCTCCGTCACCAAACCGCTCGCCGCCTACGCCGTGCTCGTCGCCGTCGAGGAGGGCGCCGTCGAGCTGGACGAGCCCGCAGGCCCCGAGGGCTCGACCGTCCGCCACCTGCTCGCCCACACCTCGGGCCTCGCGTTCGACGAGGACCGGCCCATGGCCGCGCCCGGCACCCGCCGCATCTACTCCAACGCGGGCTTCGAGGCGCTCGGCGACCACCTCGCCAAGGCCACCGAGATCCCCTTCCCGCAGTACGTGCGCGAGGCGGTCTTCGAGCCGCTCGGCATGACCGCGACGGACCTGCCCGGCTCGCCCGCGAAGGACGCCGTCTCGACGGTCGGGGACCTGACGCGGTTCGCCGCCGAACTCCAGGCACCGCGCCTCGTGGCCCGTACGACGCTGGACGAGGCGACCTCCGTCGTCTTCCCCGGCCTGAAGGGCGTGCTGCCCGGCTACGGGAACCAGTCGCCCAACGACTGGGGCCTGGGCTTCGAGATCCGCGACGGCAAGTCGCCGCACTGGACGGGCGCCGCGTCCTCGCCGCGCACCTTCGGGCACTTCGGCCAGTCGGGCACGTTCCTGTGGGTGGACCCGGACGCGGGCGCCGCGTGCGTGGCCCTCACGGACCGCGCCTTCGGCCCGTGGGCGACGGAGGTGTGGCCGCCCCTCACGGACGCGGTGCTGGCGGAGCTGCGCTGAGACGCGGGGCGCCCGCGCCCGGAATCCGCCGACGCGGGGCCACTGGACGCGGAACCCCGGGCCCGGCCCGGCTGACGGGGCGGCCTGTGGACGGTGCCGCCCCGTGAACCGCCCGCCCCGTGAACCGCCCGCCCCGTGAACCGCCCGCCCTCCGAGCCGCCGCCCCCTCAGCCGTACGAGGGCTCCGCGTGCATCTCCCACAGCAGCAGCTCCGCCGGGCCGCCCAGCGCCGCCGCCTCCAGCTCCGCCGCCTCCGTGACCCGCGCCGCATCGCCCCCGGCCAGCTCGTGCCCGTCGAGCACCACGCGCCCCCGCACCACGTGCGCGTACACCCACTGCGCGTCCGGCACCGCCGTGCGCTCCCCCTCGGCGAGCCGCCGCACATGCAGCACCGCCTCCGTACGGGGCAGCGCGAAGGGGGTGTTGTCGGCGATGCCGTGGACGACCTCGTACTCGGGCTCCGTGCCGAAGGCCCCGGGGACGAGCCACATCTGTACGAAGCGCAGCGGCCCCTCGCCCGCGTTGCGCTCCACATGGCGCACCCCGCTGCCCGCGCTGAGCCGCTGCACGTCACCGGCCCGCACGAGGGAGGTGTGGCCCGCCGAGTCGCGGTGCTCCAGCTCGCCCTCGGCCACCCACGTGACGATCTCGACGTCGCGGTGCGGATGCTCCTCGAAGCCCGCGCCTGGCGCGAGCCGTTCCTCGTTGCAGGCCACGAGGAGGCCGAAGTTCACGTTGTCCGGGTCGTAGAAGCCCGAGAAGGAGAACGCGTGCCGGGTATCGATCCCGGCGTCCGCTTCGCCGCCCCGATACCGGTCGTCAGCCCGCCACACCTGAAGCATGGGCACCAAGGTAATCCGCCCAGGTTGTCCGGAGACGGCCCCCGCACCCGCTTACGCCATCCGATAAGGCAGGCTTGTCACGTGCCCGAACCCACAGAGCCCTCCCCCAGCCCGCAGCCGGACCCGCGAAAGCGGCGGCAGGAAACGCCGGAGCACCCGCACACGGCCACGCTCCGGAGGCTGGAGCAGTCCTCCGGGAAGCTCGCCGCTTCGGCCATCGCGCGCATGGACGAGCAGTTGCCGTGGTACCGCGCGATGCCCCCGGAGAACCGCTCCTGGATCGGGCTCGTCGCGCAGGCGGGCATCGCGGCCTTCACCGAGTGGTTCCGGCACCCGGAGACGCCGCAGGCCATCAGCACCGACGTGTTCGGCACGGCGCCGCGCGAGCTGACGCGGGCGATCACGCTGCGGCAGACCGTGGAGATGGTGCGCACCACCATCGAGGTCGTCGAGGCCGAGATCGACGAGGTCGCGGCCCCCGGCGACGAGTCGGTGCTGCGCGAGGCGCTGCTCGTCTACGCGCGGGAGATCGCCTTCGCCACCGCGCAGGTGTACGCGCAGGCCGCCGAGGCCCGGGGCGCCTGGGACGCGCGTCTTGAGTCCCTGGTGGTCAACGCCGTGCTCTCGGGCGAGGCCGACGAGGGCGCCGTCTCCCGGGCCGCCGCGCTCGGCTGGAACTCGCCCGAGCACGTGGCGGTGGTCCTGGGCACCGCGCCCGACGGGGACAGCGAGCTGACCGTCGAGGCCATCAGGCGCGCGGCCCGGCACGCCAAGCTCCAGGTCCTCACGGGGGTGCTCGGGAACCGGCTGGTGGTCATCGCGGGCGGCTCCGACGATCCGCTGCGCTCCGCGAAGTCCCTGATCGGGCCGTTCGCGCCGGGTCCCGTCGTGGCGGGGCCCGTGGTCGGCGACCTGCTGTCGGCGACGCGCTCGGCGCAGGCCGCAGCGGCGGGGCTGCGGGCCTCGGCCGCCTGGCCCGACGCGCCCCGGCCCGTACTCGCCGACGATCTGCTGCCGGAGCGCGCGATGGCGGGCGACCCGGCCGCGCGGGACCTCTTGGTGGAGGAGATCTACAGACCACTGGAGGAGGCGGGCTCGGCGCTGCTGGAGACGCTGAGCGTCTACCTGGAGCAGGCGAGCAGCCTGGAGGGCGCTGCCCGGATGCTGTTCGTGCACCCCAACACCGTCCGCTACCGGCTGCGACGTGTGACGGATGTCACCGGCTGGTCGCCCTCGGACGTCCGGTCCGCCTTCACGCTGCGTATCGCGCTGATCCTGGGGCGTCTCGCGGACTTCGAGAGCCAGCCCTAGGCTCGGACGCGCCCTTTGTCGAGGGTTCACAATTCCCCTGACGGTTCTTCGTATCGGTCCCCACGGGCGGGGACCGCTGTCCACAAGAGAGAGTGAAAGAGTGCTCGTACTCGTCGCTCCCGGCCAAGGCGCTCAGAAGCCTGGCCTCCTGAACCCCTGGCTCGACCTCCCCGGTGTCGGTGACCGGCTCGCGGAGTGGTCGGCCGCCATCGACCTGGACCTGGTGCACTACGGCACCGAGGCCGACGCGGACGCGATCCGCGACACGGCCGTGGCCCAGCCGCTGCTCGTCGCCTCCAGCCTGATCTCGACCGAGGTCCTGCTGGACGGCCGGGACCCCGCGCGGGTGCTGGGCGCCACGGCGGGGCACAGCGTCGGTGAGCTGGCCGCCGCCGCGATCGCCGGTGTGCTGTCCCCCGGCGACGCGATGTCGCTCGTCCGCACGCGCGGCCGGGCCATGGCCGAGGCCGCCGCCGTGACCGAGACCGGGATGTCCGCCGTGCTCGGCGGGGACCCCGAGCAGGTCACCGCGCACCTGGAGAAGCTCGGCCTCACCGCGGCCAACGTGAACGGCGGCGGCCAGATCGTCGCCGCCGGCACCGCGGCGGAGCTGGCGGCCCTCGCGGAGGACAAGCCCGAGAAGGCCCGCGTCATCCCGCTGAAGGTGGCGGGCGCCTTCCACACCCGTCACATGGCACCCGCGGTCGCCACCCTGGAGTCCGCGGTCCAGGACGTGACCGCCTCCGATCCGGCCGTGCGCTACGTCTCCAACCTCGACGGCCAGGCCGTCGGCTCGGGTGACGAGGTCGTGCGGCGGCTGGTCAACCAGATCTCCGCCTCCGTGCGGTGGGACCTGTGCATGGAGACCTTCAAGGAACTGGGCGTCACCGCCCTCATCGAGGTCTGCCCCGGCGGCACCCTCACCGGGCTCGCCAAGCGCGGCCTGCCCGGCGTGCAGACCCTCGCGCTGAAGTCCCCCGACGACCTCGAAGCGGCCCGCGCGCTCATCGCCGAGCACGCGCCGACCGCCTGAGCCCCTAGGAGCCCGGAGAGCATGACCGCGAAGATCAAGCCAGCGAAGGGCTCCCCGTACGCGCGCGTCCTCGGTGTCGGCGGCTACCGCCCGACCCGTGTCGTGCCGAACGAGGAGATCCTGAAGCACATCGACTCGTCCGACGAGTGGATCCGCTCCCGCTCCGGCATCGCGACCCGCCACTGGGCAGGCCCCGACGAGACCGTGGCGGAGATGACCCTGGAGGCGGCGGGCAAGGCCGTCGCCGACGCCGGGATCTCGCCCGACCAGGTGGGCGCGGTCATCGTCTCGACCGTCTCGCACTTCAAGCAGACGCCCGCCGTCGCGACGGAGATCGCCGACCGGATGGGCGCGGGCAAGGCCGCCGCGTTCGACATCAACGCGGGCTGCGCCGGCTTCGGCTACGGCCTGACCATCGCGAAGGGCCTGATCACCGAGGGCAGCGCCGAGTACGTCCTCGTGGTCGGCGCCGAGCGGCTGTCCGACCTCACCGACCTGACCGACCGCTCCACCGCGTTCCTGTTCGGGGACGGCGCGGGCGCGGTCATCGTCGGCCCCTCTGCGGAGCCCGCCATGGGCCCCACCGTGTGGGGCTCCGAGGGCGACAAGTCCGACGTCATCAGCCAGACCGTGTCCTGGGAGGCGTACCGCCAGGACCCGGCCTCCGTCGAGAAGTTCCCTGCCATCCGGCAGGAGGGCCAGACGGTCTTCCGCTGGGCGGTCTTCGAGATGGCGAAGGTGGCGCAGGAGGCCCTGGACGCCGCCGGGATCTCGCCGGCGGACCTGGACGTCTTCATCCCGCACCAGGCCAACATGCGGATCATCGACTCGATGGTGAAGACTCTCAAGCTGCCGGAGCACGTCATGGTCGCCCGTGACGTGGAGACCACCGGCAACACCTCGGCCGCCTCCATCCCGCTCGCCATGGAGCGGCTGCTGGCGACCGGGCAGGCGAAGAGCGGCGACACCGCGCTCGTCATCGGATTCGGGGCGGGTCTCGTGTACGCGGCTACGGTCGTTACCCTCCCTTAGTCAAGATCCCCGCAGTCCGTACAAAGGCGTACGGACGCCCAGACACCCACCGCAACACACCGAAGGAGCGCCGCAATGGCCGCCACGCAGGAAGAGATCGTCGCCGGTCTCGCTGAGATCGTGAACGAGATCGCCGGTATCCCCACCGAGGACGTGAAGACCGAGAAGTCCTTCACCGACGACCTGGACGTCGACTCGCTGTCCATGGTCGAGGTCGTTGTCGCCGCCGAGGAGCGCTTCGGCGTGAAGATCCCGGACGACGACGTCAAGAACCTCAAGACCGTCGGCGACGCGACCGAGTACATCCTCAAGCACCAGGACTGACCGGTCCCGTCCGACGACGCGTTTGTCGCCACCCGCCTCCGAGGTGGCTCAAATGCTCACCCTCTACCAGTGGAGACAGGAATCCAGTGAACGCGACCCATCACACCGTGGTCGTCACCGGTATCGGCGCAACCACACCGCTGGGTGGCGACAGCGCATCGACCTGGGAAGGTCTCGTCGCCGGGCGCTCCGGTGTACGCCTTCTCGAACAGGAATGGGCGGCCGAGCTGCCGGTCCGCATCGCCGCCGAGGCGGCGGTGGACCCCGGTGAGATCATCCCGAGGCCGCAGGCACGCAAGCTCGACCGCTCGGCCCAGTTCGCGCTGATCGCCGCCCGCGAGGCGTGGGCGGACGCGGGCTTCACGGCCAAGGCGGGCGAGGACGCCACGGTGTCCCCCGACCGCCTCGGCTCGGTCATCGCGTCGGGCATCGGCGGCGTGACCACGCTGCTCGACCAGTACGACGTGCTCAAGGAGAAGGGCGTACGCCGCGTCTCCCCGCACACCGTGCCGATGCTGATGCCCAACAGCCCCAGCGCCAACGTCGGTCTGGAGGTCAACGCGCGCGCCGGTGTGCACACACCGGTCAGCGCCTGCGCCTCCGGCTCCGAGGCCATCGGCTACGCGGTCGAGATGATCCGTACCGGCCGGGCCGACATCGTCATCGCGGGCGGCACGGAAGCGGCCATCCACCCGCTGCCCATCGCCGCCTTCGGCAACATGATGGCGATGTCCAAGAACAACGACGACCCGCAGGGCGCCTCCCGCCCGTACGACGTCGACCGCAACGGCTTCGTCCTCGGCGAGGGCGCGGGCGTGATCGTGCTGGAGTCCGAGGAGCACGCCAAGCGGCGCGGCGCGAAGATCTACGCGGAGGCCGTCGGCCAGGGCATCTCGGCGGACAGCCACCACATCACGCAGCCGGAGCCCAGCGGCAACGGCATCGCGCTGGCCCTCCAGAACCTGGTGGAGCGCAACGATCTCAAGCCCTCGGAGATCGTGCACATCAACGCGCACGCCACCTCGACGCCGCAGGGTGACATCGCCGAGCTGAAGGCGCTGCGCAAGGTCTTCGGCGACGACGTCGACCACATGGCGGTCTCCGGCACCAAGTCGATGACCGGGCATCTGCTCGGCGGCGCCGGCGGTGTCGAGACGGTGGCCTCGATCCTGGCGCTGCGCGACCGCGTGGCCCCGCCGACGATCAACGTCCGGAACCTGGACCCGGAGGCGGACGCCGACGTGGTGACGGGCGAGGCGCGGTCCCTGCCCGAGGGCAGGATCGCGGCGCTGAACAACTCCTTCGGCTTCGGCGGCCACAACGTCGTCCTGGCCTTCCGCTCGGTCTGAGCTGCTGAGCAGCTGAGCAGCATCCGAGCGGTGAGGGTGTGAGCCGGTAGCCGGGCCCGCCGGACAGCACCGGCGTGCCCGGCGCCCGCGCCGTACGGGTAAGGGGCGGTCTCCTTGGAGGCCGCCCCTTACCCATGCTCGGGGGCTCACTTCGGGGGACGGCCGTCCGCGAAACTCGCGTAGTAGGAGGCGGCCATGTCCGCGTCGCCGTGGCCCTGTTCGGCGGCGCGGCGGAAGCGCTCGGCGCCCGCCTCCATGACGTCCAGCCTGACGCCGACGTCCCCTCCGGCCTCGACGATGAGCCGCGCGTCCTTCTCGGCCGTCTCCACGGCGAAGCTGGGGGTGAAGTCGCGGGAGCGGATGGCGGCGGCCTTGAGCTGGAGGTAGCCCATGTCCAGCGGGCCGCCCGCGACGGCCTCCAGGAAGCTCTGCGGATCGACCCCGAGCCCGTCGGCCAGCGCCAGCGCCTCGGCCGTGCCGTGGGTGACGGTCAGCACCCAGCTGTTGCAGACCAGCTTGAGCCGGGTCGCGGCACCCGGCTCCCCCGCCACCCAGACCGTGCGCGCGGCGATCGCGTCCAGCACCGGGTCCAGCCGTGCCCGCGCCCGCTCGGGACCGGCCGCGAGGACCAGGAGCTGCCCCGTCTCCGCGGGCTGCCGGGTGCCCAGCACGGGCGCGTCCACGAAGGTGAGCCCCCGCTCGACGGCGAACTCCGCCAGCGGCGGCAGCCCTTCGGTGCCCGCCGTCGTGCACTGGAGCCACACCGTGTCGCGGCCCAGCCCCGGCTCGGCGGCGCGCATGGTCTCCAGGGTGGCGGGCCCGTCGTAGAGCATGGTGAGCACCACGTCGGCGCCTTCCACCGCCTCCGCCGGGGTGTCGGTGACGCGTACTCCGTCGTCGGCCAGGGGCTGGGCCTTGGCGCGGGTGCGGTTCCAGGCGCGGACGTCGAGTCCGGCACGGCAGAGGTTGCGGGCCATCGCGGCCCCCATGATTCCTGTGCCCAGCACTGCTACTGAGGTTCGGTCAGCCATGCGTGCACGGTATGCCCTGACACGCGCGCGGTGTGGGTGCGGCGCCGCGCGTTGGGCCGTACCGGGTGCACGGGCGCGGGCCCGGCCCGGATGCCCGGCGGGCGCCCGGCGGGCGCGCGGTCAGACCACCTGGTGCAGCCAGCGGACAGGGGCGCCCTCACCGGCGTAGCGGAAGGGCTCCAGCTCGTCGTCCCAGGGCTTGCCGAGCAGCCGGGACAGCTCGGCCTCCAGATCGCCCTCTCCGCGCTTGGAGCGGGCCAGCGCCGCACGCAGTCTGTCCTCGGGGATGAGGATGTCTCCGTGCATGCCGGTGACGGCGTGGAAGATGCCCAGCTCGGGCGTGGAGCTGTAGCGCTCGCCCTCGGCCGTGGGGCAGGGCTCCGCGGTGACTTCGAAGCGCAGGAGGTGCCAGCCGCGCAGCGCCGAGGCCAGCTTGGAGGCGGTGCCAGGGTCGCCCTGCCAGGAGAATTCGGCGCGCCAGGTGCCGGGTGAGGCGGGCTGTCTGATCCAGTCGAGATTGACCCGGGCGCCGAGGACACCCGCCACGGCCCATTCGACGTGCGGGCACAGCGCGCGGGGCGCGGAGTGCACGTACAGAACTCCACGTGTCGTCACCGGGACCTCCAGTGCGGTTCGAGGGCCGCCTCGCCGACGGCCTCGATGACCTGCTGGTCACGCGCCGGATCGGCGCCTGACATTCTGCACCATCGGCCACTCCCTACCAGCGCCCGAGGTTACGAATAGTAAACACCATTGCGATCAATTCTCCCCGAAAGGGACATGAAGTGACGCGATGTAATATTTAGTTGTCGCTGTGCGCTCCCTCACCCCACAAGCCACGGGGCAAAACTACCCTGCGGGACCGCACCGCGAGTGACGTACCGTCGGATGGACGCCGGGGAGCCGGTCGGACAGGGAGAGACGGGGACGCGCATGCGGGACAGCCATCCGGTCGGCACGGGTATAGAGGCGGGCCGCCGCCGTCGCGTGCGGGCCGCCGCACTCGGCGCCTTCGCCGCCGTGCTGGCCGGAGGGATCGCGCTCGCCGCCTTCGGGGGCACCGGGGACGGCGGCGGCCAGGAGACCCGGCAGGGCCCCGGCGGCAGGCCGCCGTCCGCCTCGCCCTCCCCCACCCCCGTCTGGGACCGGCACCCCGAGTCCCTCGCCGCCGTCGGCGACTCCATCACACGCGGCTTCGACGCCTGTTCGCTGCTCGCCGACTGCACCAGGGTCTCCTGGGCCACCGGTTCGGACACCGGGGTGGACAGCCTGGCGGGCCGCCTGCTGGACGACCCCTCCGGCGACAGCTGGAACTACGCGCGCAGCGGCTCCGTCATGGCCGACCTGCCGCGCCAGATGAAGCGCGCCGCCGGGCGCGAGCCCGACATGGTGACGGTGATGAGCGGCGCGAACGACGCCTGCCAGCCGACGGTGGCCCGCATGACGTCCGTCGACGACTACCGCGAGAGCTTCCGCGAGGCGATGCGCACCCTGCGGAAGGAGAGCCCGAAGACGCAGGTCTACGTGGCCAGCGTGCCGGACCTCAAACGGCTGTGGTCCGAGGGCCGGGCCAACCCGATGGGCGAGCGGATCTGGCGGCTGGGGATCTGCCAGTCGATGCTGCGGGACGCGAAGTCGGTGACCGAGGCGGCCGAGGAGCGGCGCCAGGAGGTGTACGAACGGGTGGTGGCGTACAACCGCGTACTGGAGCAGGAGTGCGCCGAGGATCTGCGCTGCCGCTATGACGGGGGCGCGGTCTTCTCGTACCGCTTCACCGAGGCGGAGCTGAGCGACTGGGACTGGTTCCATCCCAGCAAACAGGGGCAGCGCAAGCTCGCCGAACTGGCCTACCGGCGGATTGTCGCGGACTGAAACGGGGGGTAGGCCCTTCACGGGGGTGTTGCGCGGGACGGTTGGCCGGTGTGGTGCGCACTGTAGGGTCCCGCGCTGATTTTTGTGCCGCTGCACGGGGTGCTGCGCTGGGCGGTGCGTCGTTTTTCGGGTGCGGCTGTGTGGCTTCGGCGCGGCGTGTGGTGCGGTGCTTCGCGGCTGGCGCCGCGTGATTCTGGGTTTCGGCCGTGGTTGTGGGTGCGTGGGTGGTGGGTGTCCGGTGCCGGGGTGGGGTGTCTCCTCGGCGTGAAGGTCTCGTCCTTGTCTCTCGGCCGGTGACTTTCTCGACCTGCGGGGACACCCCACCCCGTCCCCGTCCCGCCGGTGGCCCCCTGCCCGGCTCCGGGTCGGCCGGGGCCCCAGCGCGGGACCTCCGGTCCCCACTCCACGGGCCAACCGTCCCGCGCAACACCCCCGGCGAAGGGGTGCGCCTACCCGATTGCCCCCTGGGCTTTCGTCCGCGTGCTGCGGGCCGGTGGGTGGGTTGTGCCCACCCTCCCCCAGCTACCGCTGGGAGGTGCCCCCTCGCCATGCGGAACGC